>JAZDHC010000101.1:0-10559 GCA_043806395.1 Candidatus Desantisiibacteriota bacterium
GGAGAAAAATCATGGAAATAACCAAACAACTCATCGCTGAACACGGTCTTACGGAGAAAGAATATGAAAAGATACTGGATATTCTTAAAAGGACGCCAACCCTTACAGAGCTGGGAATTTTTTCGGTGATGTGGAGTGAGCATTGCAGCTATAAAAGCTCTCGTTCTACCCTGTCGATGTTGCCAACCAAATCAGAAAAGGTGCTTGTTGGACCGGGTGAGAATGCAGGTGTAATGGATATTGGGGACGGGATATGGATAGCCTTTAAGATAGAATCCCACAATCATCCCTCAGCAGTTGAACCGTATCAGGGGGCAGCAACAGGTGTGGGTGGGATATTGCGGGATATATTTACCATGGGTGCCAGACCAATTGCTATTCTTGACTCACTGCGATTTGGGGAGATGGATTCAGCCCAAAACAAACGACTGCTACGCGGCGTTGTCTCTGGCATAGCTGGTTATGGAAATTGTATGGGTATCCCTACTATTGGGGGCGAGGTTTGTCTTGACCCTGCATACGAAAGAAATCCATTGGTAAATGTTATGAGTCTGGGGGTAATTACAAATGGCACTATTACTAAGGGTGCTGCCTATGGCGAGGGAAATCCCATCATCTATGTTGGCTCTGCCACTGGCAAGGATGGGATCAAAGGGGCATCGTTTGCCTCTCGGGAATTGACTGAATCCTCTTATGAGGACAGACCAGCGGTTCAGGTTGGTGACCCTTTTATGGAAAAGCTTCTGCTTGAGGCATGTCTGGAGCTTGTTGAAAAAGATTACCTTCTGGGAATGCAGGATATGGGTGCAGCAGGATTGACCTGTTCTACCTGTGAAATGGCTGCCAGAGGGGATGTTGGCATGGAAATAGATTTGAGCCTTGTCCCAAAAAGGGCAAAAGACATTACCTCCTATGAATTAATGCTCTCTGAGTCCCAGGAAAGGATGTTGATTTGTGTAAAAAAAGGGTATGAGGATGAGGTAGAGAAGATATTTAAGAAATGGGACTTGCATTCTGTGGTTATTGGATATGTAACAAATGATGGCATACTTCGAGTAAGGGATGGGGAGGAGATGGTTGCTGCCATTCCTGCTAAGACATTGGCTGATGACGCCCCCCTGTATCACCATCCTGAAAAAGAGCCGGAATATTTGAAAGAGGTGCGAGAATTCTCTTTGCCGGAAACAACCCTTACATTTAATGAGAGATTACTGAGTCTCCTTGCTTCTCCTGCAATTGCCAGCAAGGCATGGATTTATGAGCAGTACGACCATATGGTTAGAACAAATACTCTTGTTTGCCCTGGCAAGGGGGATGCTGGTGTAGTTCGCCTCAAGGGAACAAAAAAAGCCATTGCCATGTCTACAGATGGGAATGGAAGATATTGCTATCTTGACCCATATACTGGCGGAATGCTGGCTGTGGCAGAGGCTGCAAGGAATGTAGTCTGCGTCGGGGCAACGCCTTTAGCCATAACCAATTGCCTTAACTTCGGCTCTCCCATGGATCCAGAGGTAATGTGGCAGTTTAGACGAGTGGTTGAGGGTATAACCGCAGCATGTCAGGCATTAGGCGTACCGGTAACTGGTGGGAATGTCAGTTTTTATAATGAAAGTGAGGACGGTCCCATTTATCCTACACCGGTAATCGGCATGGTCGGTATAATACAAGATGCGTCTGTGGTTACAGATATGGGGTTTAAGGATGAAGGGGATGTGATTGTCCTGCTGGGTTTGTCGCAGGATGAAATTGGTGGAAGTGAGTATTTGAAGGTAATTCATCAAATGGTTAAAGGAAAGCCGCCTGTTATTGACCTGGAAATGGAGGTTCGCGTTCAACAGGCTGTGCTTAAAGCATTTGAGGTTGGAATAGTCAAATCTGCTCATGATTGTGCTGAGGGTGGGCTATCTATTGCCTTAGCTGAATGTTGCTTGCAGGGAAAGATAGGGGCAAGGGTTGAAATTAAACACCCAGTCCCTGCCATATCCCTTCTCTTTGGTGAATCTCAATCAAGGATAGTTGTTTCTGTGGCTAAGGACAACCTGGGTCAATTGATGCAAATAATCGCACAAGCTAATATTCCTTATGAGGTGTTGGGTATAGTTGAAGGAGAGGCATTAATTATGGATAATGTTATTAATCTATCACTTGAAGAAATGGAGGCGAAATATCAATGGCAAAATTAAGGGGAAACTTTATTCCGGGTTTTATTGTTGGAGCATTATTGATAGGAATGATTGCTGGGTTATACCTATCTGCTCATCCCTCACAAAAAAAAGCAACAAAATCTGTCACACATGTAAAGATAGCCAAGGTTGCCCTGAAAGAGGATATTGCAGAAGTCTTTTATCCTGAAGGGGATATCACACAACAAAAAATCGCCATGGAAACTGCAAAAAATATGTCCCTTGAGTGTAAAAGGATACAAACGATGTTTAATATCTCTCCACAAGAGATGTTGAGCGGACAGATGTATGGCTTTGTCTTTTGTCCCCTCTGGCGTGGCGATCCATTTATCGAAACAATTAAGGATGACAAGTGGTTAACTGTTGATAATATCATTTGTTTGCCTATTGTCTGTGAATGGGGCTGGCCATTTCAAAACCCGATCCACAGGTATTATCTGCATTGCGAATTTCCCTACTATATGGCTCAGGGAATCCTGAAAAAAACCCTTACAGTGGATGAAACCGCACAATGGTTTATAGATGGGCTGTGTGGTTATGCCTCGGCTGTATGCTGGCAGCGGTTTGATAGAAAAGCCTACATGAATTATGAATATGATCGCGTAGCAGTTTTTTTCAGTCAGGGAGGATACGCTACAGCAACCGTTAACCTTACTGACCCAAGCCATATCAAGGATGGTGCTAAGGAATTTGTCTTTCTACCGGCAGAGACATTTTTTATCATTGATTTGGTAAAGAAACACAAAGAAAAGACCATTCCCTTGATCATCGCCAGATTGGCTGCATCTAAGACAAAACCGATAACCGGTGAGGAAATATTGCTGGCCATAAAAGAGGTAACTGGTGAGGATATGAGCACACAGGTAAAATCTATCTCAAGGGATGCGGTGCTTACTCGGTTTGGGGAATTAAGGAAGAAGATGGGGCGGTGATGTTGAATTGTTTTATGCAATAAGCAGGCAATGCCTGTAAATACATTTGAGGAGGCATTAGAAAAAGTAAAATGGTATGCAACTCGTTGGTGGATAGAGATATATCACAAAACCTTAAAAAGTGGCTGTAAGATAGAACGGCGACAATTAGGAAAAGCGAGCCGAATAGAATCATGTTTGGCAATAGATATGGTGATAGCTTGGCGAATATTTAGGAATATGTCAAGGATTATTTTACATTCTGAAAAACTCCACCACGAATTTGTGTCTTTTTCCCCCTCAGTCTAAACACCTACAGACTATCTACCTTTAATCCCAATAGTAACCCTGTGTGTTAGCCCCAAATCATCATGAGGGACAAAGGCATAATCTAATTGGTATTCTCCTATCCTGAAACCCATCCCTCCGCTAAAGGAAACCATATTCTCCTGGTTTGTCTCATATCCAACCCTGAAAATCATTGTCTGTCCGGAATTACATTCTATCCCGGTAGCAATAAATGGCTTTTCTCCATCAAAACTGATGCTGTCCATGGTTATCAATAGGGCATCAATTGGCTTGTAAGCCGTGCCTATTCTTGAGATAAGGGGGAGGTCATATTCATTTTTCGCTGCCTTCATCCTACCACCTATATTTTGAATGCTTGCTCCAAGCCAAATATCTGATAACGGCCACCACATCATCCCTAAATCTATCGCATTGGTACTTGTTTTATTCCATGAATTGTTTTCAGAGATATACTTCAAGCCTGTCCCAACCGATATTTTTTTGGTCACCTGACAACCATAAGAAAGCCCGCAGCTAAAATTATAAACCCTGAATCTACCAGTAGCCGTGCCATATTTATTTCTTTCGATAATATCCTGTGTATGTAAAGAGGTAATGGACATACCTATTGTATGCCCATTTTTTAAGGGATAAACCAGACCACCACACTCAAGCCCTATATCTTCAAGCCAGCTGATATGGGTTAAAGATACCTCGGCATCTTCAATAAATCCCAACCCGGCAGGGTTATAATAAATAGCTCCAACATCATCTGACAATCCACAAAAAGCCTCTCCTAATCCGGCTGATCTGGCATCAACCCCTATTCTCAAAAATGTTACACCTGATGAAGAAGCTGCGGCATCAAAAGAAAAGATCATACATAATAAAATAATTGTATACCGCATATATTCCCTCCTATGCTATGGCAGAGCCAAGCAACCCCTTAATTGCCTCAACATTTCTGGTTGTTGCCCCCTGGTTTTCTTCTACAAGCCTCTTGCCGGCAAGTCCTCTTTTGGACATTTCATCTGAATTTTTCAGAAGATACGCAATCTTATCTGCCAATTCTGAGGCAGAGGCAACCTGTATGGCTGCATCACAGGCAAGCAACAATTTAGATGCCTCCTGATAATTGCTTATATGTGGACCAAACAAAACCATCTTTCCGAGGGCAACAGGTTCAATAATATTGTGCCCACCCACAGGAACAAATGTTCCACCCACTATAGCCACAGAGGAAATGGCATATGCCAGATTAAGCTCTCCTATGGTATCAAGAATAATTATTGAAGATTTTCCTCCCCTTGTCCGCAAGCTATAGGAAAGATTTTTTTTACCAAGAACATTCTTGATAAATTCAATCCTCTTGAGGTGTCTGGGGGCAATAATCAGTACAGCATCTGGCACTTGTTGGATTAAGAGATGATACGCATCAATCAAAACGGTCTCTTCTCTCTCTCTGATACTCCCTGCAACAATAATTGGCAACATCTCCGGGATTTCCATCTCCCTCTGAAATCTTTTTATCACCTCAAGAGTAGGAATAACTACACCAGTATCAAATTTGGCACTACCGGTAACTATTATTTTTGTCGAGGGTGCACCAAGAGAGTTTATCCTCTGGACATCCAATTCTGTCTGCATACAAAACAGGTCAACCTGCTCAAGAGGCTTTTTGAATAATCCCTTAAACCTTTGATACCCATCGATACTCTTCTCAGATATTCGGCCATTAACAACAATAACCCTTGTCCCTCTCTTTTTTGCCTGTAATATTAAATTTGGCCATAGCTCTGTCTCAGTTATAACCAATATCCTTGGATTAACTATCCGCAATACCTTTTTTACTACCATACTCAGGTCAAGGGGAAGATAAATTACCCCCATTACAGATAATTTTCTGGCAATATCTGCCCCTGTAGTCGTAATGGTTGAGATGAGAATAGAATATTCAGGAAGATCCGCCTTTAATTGCATAATCATTCTGGATATACCCATTACCTCACCCACAGATGCTGCATGAACCCAGATAATCTTTTTTCCCTTAAAAATATTTTGAACCTTCTCGGGCAAAAAGCCAAGCCTTTGAAAGGCACCTTGATGAAGGTAACACAGGATGGGAATAAGAAACAGGAATAGAAGCAGGTCGTATAATAGATACATCATAACTCCCCTTGGTAATGTGTCCAACTCAATTCGGGGCACACTGCGTCACGAATTAGAAAATTGGGCATGGTTCAAAACTGTTCACCACAGAGTTACAAAAGCACAGAGGATTACAACCCCCTAACCCCCTTTTCTAAGGGGGAATTAGGGAAATACATCCATCCACTTGCCCGCTCAGCTTGTTACTCTGATTTGAATCATGCCGAAAATTGCCATTATTTTCCAATATTTCCTTGTTGCTCATTATTATTTCTGAGCAATGAAATATCCGCCACCTTCAGGAATAATCCAGCAATGTTTTTTAACAAAGCCAGCCTGTTTTCCCGAAGTTCTGTATCCTCAACCATAACCATGACGGTGTCAAAGAATTGGTCAATAGGCTGTCGTAGTGTAGCCAATAGGCTTAATGCCCCAAGATAATCTGCCTTTTCAACCAATACCTCTACGGTTTTCTTGATTCCTTGAATAGATTGATACAGATTGCGTTCAGATTCTTCTGTGAGCAATGATTCGATTACAGCCTCTACGCCCTCCCACTGTTCTTTTTTCAATATATTCATCACCCGTTTGAAGGAGATACTCAAGGGCTCAATATCCGGCATTTTCCTTATCTCCTCAAGTGCCGTAACCCGTAACAGGGCATCTGACGGAGATGAGGAATCAACCTCTAAGATTGCTGCTACCGTATCTGCTGCAAATCCCATATTTATTATTGCATATTCTAATCGTTGCTTCAGAAATTTCATTGCCTCAAGGGCTATCTCCTGTTGTGCATGACAACAGTTGCAAGCCTCTTCTGCTAACAACAAGAGATTAATCGGCAGGTTTTGCTTGAGTATAATATTTATTATCCCCTGAGCCTGCCTCCTCAAGGCATAGGGATCCTCTGAACCTGTAGGGATAAGCCCTACATTAAAGCAAGCAACAATGGAATCTATTTTATCCGCTATGCTAACAATAGCACCCATAGGCGATTCCGGGATATTATCATCAAATGACTTTGGCAGATAATGCTCCTTAATAGCTATTGCTATATCTTCTGGCTCGCCAGCAGCTAAGGCATAATGATACCCCATTATCCCCTGAAGGGTTGGAAATTCACCCACCATCTCTGTCAAGAGGTCAGCCTTGCAAAGCCATGCAGCTCGCTGTACCCTTTCTATATCCAGATTAAGCCACCCAGAATTAATCCACTCTGCAATCTCTACAATCCTCTGTGTCTTTTCGTATAATGTGCCCACCTTTTCCTGCCAGACAACCTTTTTCTGTTGCTCTACCCTTTCGTCAAGTGAAACCTTGCGGTCTGAATCCCAGAAAAAGGCAGCATCAGATAGTCTTGCCCTCAATACCCTTTCATTGCCTTCTCGAACAATGTCAGGGGATTTGGCTGTATTTGCCACAACCAGAAAATATGGCAAAAGGGCATTACCATCCATAACTGGAAAATACCGCTGGTGTTCACACATGGATGTAATCACTACGGCTTGAGGAAGTGCCAGATATTTTTCCTCAAAACTGCCAACAAGAACTACCGGATATTCTACCAGACAGGCAACCTCATCCAGCAGGTTTTTATCTGGTTCATAATAGGGAACATTTAATTTGGTCATAATCTCTTGAATTCCAGAAACAATCATCTTTCTACGGCTATCAATATCAACAATTACAAATGCCTTTTCCATAGCTGGGAGATAATCTGAAGAATGAGAAATGGTAATTGGAGACGGTGCTAAAAATCGATGCCCCTGAGTTATCCTGTCCGAAGAAATACCATCAAGCTCAAAGGAAACTACCTCATCATCAAGCAACGCCAACATCCACCTTATTGGTCTTGCAAAACGAATCTCTTTATTCCCCCAGCGCATGGACTTAGGAAAGGATATACCTGTAATCAGTTTGGGAAGATTCTCCTGTAATATTTCAATGGCAGCCTTGCCTTTAATATGTTTTGTTATACATATATATTCACCCTTTGGCATGGATTTTATCTTAAAGTTTTCTACACCTACCCCTTGAGATTTTGCAAACCCTTCCGCTGCCCTCGTAGGAATTCCGCAAGAGTCAAAGGCTACAGATTTAATGGGACCTATCACCTCAATATCTGCATCCTCTTGAGAGACAGCAACCCCTATAACAAAGACAACCAACCTCCGAGGGGTGCCATAAGTTTGAATCTTCTCAAACTCAATCCTCTCTTCCAGCAGCAAGGCTTTCACAGACCCCATCATCTGGTCTAATCCAGGCTGGATATATCCTGCGGGTATTTCTTCTGTACCAATTTCTAATAATAAATCAGGCATATTTCGTATCTCCTTTGTAACTGTTTGCTATCTATGTAGTTGAATAAACATCGTAAGCTTACTATTGGTAACTGCTCAATAAAGTGTGGAATTCTGGCATGGTTCAAATCAGGGTAACAAATTGAGTGGGCAAGTGGATGGCTGAAACATCTTGCAATCAGCATGTCTTCAAAGAAAACCCCCATTCCCGCTTTGTCAGGAACTTTCCTGACGCTGTAACCCGGAATGGAACCAATGAGATATTGGAAGTCTACCTTTTGTTCATCATTTCTGAAATAACACTTGTTTGGAGAATATTCAGATTTCTCCATCACTATACAAGGAAATGGGTTTTCTTTTTCAATTATATCAGCATAATTCATAAGTATATCCTCTTAATAAATTTATTACAGCCATCTGTAATCATTCTTCCAGCATATCTGTGCCATTGGGGACAGCACCCGTTTTCCTCCTCCGATTTTCAATTGCACAGATCAAATAGTTTCCGTACTTTATTATTTACTTCAATTTGCAATCGTGGTGATAACTCTCCCAATTCTCTTTTAATTAATCCAGTTGTAACCGTCATCAAACGATGTAACCGAATTATAGACGAGACTCGTAACCCTGTAAGAGCAAAATCAATATCCATTGAATCTAATGCCAAGTCTGTTTCTGATAAATCAATTGGTATTTGACTGCTAATAAAAGCCAAGATAATGTGCTGATGTATCCCAATAGTGTTTGTCAAGCAAACCGCAGGTCGCACCTTAGTTGCTGAAAAATCATCAAAAGGAAAAGCGACTAAAACCACTTTGCCTTTAACCATTGAATGACCTCCCATCTGTAAGCGTATATCTGTCTTCTTCAGGTTCTTTTAGAAAATCAAATGCCGGATTAATAACTGCCATCCGTGACCATTCTACTTCATTGATATCAGATTCTTCAGGCCATAGGATAATGACACGAACACGAGTTGGATAAGCAACAGGTAAAGGTTCATCTAAAATAAGTTGTCGTTGTGCATTAATTATTCCCATTGTTTCAACGGCTTTTGTTGTAATTTCCATTTTGGAATTTCTCCTTCATAATCACTTTTACATAGGATATTACACTTGAATAATTACTCCCCCTTAGCCACCAACGGAAACCCCATCTCTTCCCTTCCCTTTATATAACCAGCCGCACACCTCTTAGCAAGATTTCTGACCCGAGCAATATAAGCCGTCCTTTCTGTAACACTTATCGCCCCACGGGCATCAAGCATATTAAAGGCATGGGAGCTTTTCAGGCAAAAATCATAGGCAGGAAATGGCAGATTTTCCTTGATACATCTCAAGGATTCTTGTTCATATTTCTCAAAAAGGTTAGACCACATCTCAACATCAGCCTTTTCAAAGTTATATTTTGAAAACTCAACCTCTGTTTGATGATGCACCTGACCATATTTTATTTCATCTGTCCAGTCTATGTCAAATACAGAATTCTTTTTTTGAATATACATGGTTATTCTCTCCAATCCATAGGTTATTTCTACAGATATGGGAGAGAGAGCAAAGCCGCCTATATTTTGAAAATAAGTAAACTGAGTTATTTCCATCCCATCAAGCCATACCTCCCAACCAAGCCCGGAGGCACCAAGGGTAGGTGATTCCCAGTCATCCTCTACAAATCGGATATCGTGTTCATCTGGATTTATCCCAATCTTTATCAGGCTCTGGAGATAAAGATCCTGAACATTATCAGGTGATGGTTTCAGGATAACCTGAAACTGATAATAGTGTTGAAGACGATTGGGGTTTTCTCCGTATCTGCCGTCTGTCGGCCTTCTTGACGGCTCAACATACGCTGCCTTCCACGGCTCTGGTCCAAGAACACGGAGGAATGTATGGGGATTAAATGTACCTGCCCCAACCTCAATATCATAGGGTTGAGCCAGCAAACACCCTTGATTGCTCCAGAATGTCTGGAGACTTAAGATTATATCCTGAAAATTCATGAGATTACTCCTTATTATTAATGGATTAACAGTAATTTGTAACTACTCACCACAGAGGCACAGAGAAAGAAAAAGAATCACAGAATCAGACTTGAGATTATCCGCAGATTACGCAGATTAAGATTTTTTTGTTTGCTGTGTTTCTATGTCCCTATCTTTTAATGTCCCCCGCTGGCGGGAGGGAACACCTTTGGCAGGGTTAGGGATTTTATCAGAGCATCTCTGTATTCTCTTTAATCTGTGTAATCTGTGTAATCTGTGTAATCTGTGGATAGATCTCTTCTCTGTATTCTCTGTGGTAAATCTTCTAATTTAACAAAGTCAAAGTAATTACAGTAATTTTATCATAATTTTCTATCATTGTCAAGAAAAACAAACACGACTCAGCAATTCTAATTATGAACCGCAGAGACACAGAGACGCAGAGAATACGCAGATAAAAAGATATGGAGATAATAGAGATAATGAAGATGTGAGTGTTTTTACTGCAAATCCAATGAAAATCGTTTCTTTCTATCCCCCATTATCTCCATTATCTGTCTCATATTTCTCTGTGCCTCTGCGTCTCTGCGGTGAAAAAAGTCATGATGAGAATTGCTGATCACGACTGCACCTTATGGATACAACCCACTATTTATCCTCAAATAATACCCTCTGGTAGAGTAATTAGCCTCTATCTCTTCATCCCAATATTCCACAAGATTATACCCCAGGATAGCCTTGACAC
>JAZDHC010000102.1:0-2411 GCA_043806395.1 Candidatus Desantisiibacteriota bacterium
CTTGGTTTTGTCGCATATCACAAGTATATCTGGCTGAACAACTGTCTGGCAATCTTCTTCATTCTCATTACCCTCTGGCAAGAGGACATCAAAGGGGGCACTAAATACCTCGCATGTTTTACCTCTTAGATAAACAGAAAATTCTGTAAATAACACTCGAAATACTTGCTGATGTTTTGTTAAAGGGGCAGGACTCATATCATAAGCCACGCCATCTATCAACTCCCACCTTTCCTCATCAGGCCAGCCAAGATAATCCCCATATGTATATTGTTCCTCTTGTTTTTTTAGTGCTAATCCCATTTCTATATCACCTTCTGACTGTAGGGGGAAGGTTTTGTCCCTGCCCTCTTAATCCATGATAATCTGTCAGCCCCCATAAACACCTCTCCCAAATCTATCTCCAAATCCTCAAATATCCCCACCTTAATCTTATCCTCAGCCGAATACATTTCCGGCCTTGCGTATTTAGTTCCATCAAGTTTATAAACAAGTATTGTTTTGTCCAACGGATGAACGATCCAATATTCTTTTACCCCCACTCGTTCATACAGAGCAAATTTCACGGTCATATCTTTCTTGGTTGTTGATGGTGATAATATTTCTATGGCTAAGTCAGGGGCACCCTTACATTTTCTACTGTCAAGCTTGGTTCTATCACATACCACAAGTATATCAGGCTGAACAACTGTCCGGCAATCTTTTTCATCCTCATTATATTCTGGCAGGATAACATCAAGAGGGGCAAGAAATACCTTGCAGGGTTTACCCTTCAGGTAAATAAAAAACTCTGTAAATAATGCACCAAGTGCATCCTGATGATCCATTGAATGGGCAGGACTCATATCATAGGCCACGCCATCTATTAATTCCCACCTTTCCTCATCAGGCCAGCCGAGATAATCCCCATATGTATATTGTTCTTCTTGTTTTTTTAGTGCTAAGCCCATTTTGTCATCCTTAAGGGGTATTCAATGAAGGATCTTTTCATAAGTTTTGGGGTGAGCGACGGGACTTGAACCCGCGGCAACTGGAGCCACAATCCAGTACTCTACCAACTGAGCTACGCCCACCATGGATATTAAAAAGAGCAAGACATCAAAGGCATAGTTCGTCATCCTTTGTCCTTGCTCCTCCCTCTTGTTTTATGGTGCGCCCGGAGGGAATCGAACCCCCAACCTACTGCTTAGAAGGCAGTTGCTCTATCCGATTGAGCTACAGGCGCAATAAGGACTCGTGAAAGAATAAGTTGTATACCGTGTAGGGGCGAACCTATGTGTTCGCCCTCTTGCGGCTGTATGCAAGCGACGAACAACGAAGTCAGCCAAGATGTATCGGTGACACGACTGTACAAGTTATTTTTTCATGAGTCCTTCTGGTCGGGGTGAAAGGATTCGAACCTTCGACCTCCTGCTCCCAAAGCAGGCGCGCTAACCAGACTGCGCTACACCCCGATATTGCAACCAGTATCTATAATACCATACATTATAAGATAAGTCAAGAAAAATTTCGTAAAAGATACTTGACATTTTCGAATAATAGTGATATATTATTAATATAGTCTTTATTTGCGAACCAAAAAAATCGCAAGTCATTGTTTCTTCGCAGTTATTCCACACAAAAAAATTCAAAATTCACAAGGAGGTTATTATGAAAAAGTTTATCGTTTTGATGGTATTAGGGGTTCTGGGGGTCATGCCTGCATGGGCATTTGATCTGAGCGGTACGATTTCACCTAATGGGGCTGTTACTGTAGGAAGCATTACGGTGTCTTTATCTGGGGCTGCATCTAAGGCAATGCTGACTGCATCCGATGGCTCGTTCAAGTTTACCGAGCTTGGTACGGGTACATACGCCATTACCCCAGAGCAGTCGGGCTTGAAATTTACACCCGGCTCAATTTCGTGCACTATTACCAATGCTAATGTTACAAATGTTGCCTTTACAGCCAGCAAACGCGTGCCATTCTTAAGCATTATCTCGCCAACACCAGGGGAGCAGGTAAAAAGCAATGGTACGGTTACCGCCAAATTTAATGTTGATGGTTTCTCCATAACCGCTACTGGAGATGAGGAAGCAAGGGGCATGGTGGCTGAGGGGTCCATTGCAGTGGTACTATGGAAAGAGACACTGGTTGGCAGCATTATCAAACAGGAGCCATGGATGGGCTTTTTCTGGAATAATACGGAATATACCTTTAATAATCTGACACCCGGGACATATACCATTGACCTTCAATTAGTGGATATGTTCCATGTGAGATTGCCTGCAAAGGCAAAGGTTACCTTTGGGTTTGATCTCTTGGATTGGAATATTAATCCGGTGACAGACTTTACTGCTCAATCAAATAATGACAGCATCCGTCTGAAATGGAAAAACCCACCGGTGGGCTGCCTCAAGGGTGTGCTTAT
>JAZDHC010000103.1:0-14387 GCA_043806395.1 Candidatus Desantisiibacteriota bacterium
TTAATCAAGGAGAGCAAGGCGTGAAGGTGGACCGTAGGGGTAGACCTGTGTGTCTACCCGAATAACTGGGCGAACACATAGGTTCGCCCCTACGAACCTGAACAACGCAGCTATCGTTGATTAAGACCAGCGAAAAACACAGTTTATGGACTTGCTGAGTATAGTAAAAGGAGTATCAACATGTATGAAGTCTCAATTGAGGAAGAAATTAGTGCTGCACATTATATTCATGGGTATCAGGGTGACTGCCAAAGACTTCATGGACATAACTGGAAAGTACAGGTTATAGCCAACTCTAATATTCTAAATGAATTAGGCATGGTAATCGATTTTAGAGAAATGGAAGAGGCAGCTCATAAAGTAATCAAACCACTTGACCATCAATATCTTAACGAATTACCTGAGTTTTCAGACAAAAACCCTACCTCAGAGGTAATTGCGGAACATATCTATGCACAATTAAATCGTTTATTTCCAAATATACCTGTTATAAAGGTATTAGTCTGGGAGACACCGACAAAGTATGGGGCATATCAACCGGGGTGAATAAGACAAATGGGAGGTATGCAGTGAAGATTCTTCATCAATATATCATGAATACCTTCCTGAGGTTTTTCTTTTGTGGCTTGATCTTTTTCACAGGAATAATCCTGATTACAGATGTTTTTGAAATAATTCCTGTACTTAGTGAGAAAAAACTGTCCATCTTTACAGGGATGATATATTTTGCGTATAAAATTCCCTTTGTTGCCTTTCTTATTACCCCGGTGGCTGTTTTGCTGGCTACTATTTCCTGCTTTAGCCTTCTTTTAAGAAATAGTGAGATAACTGCTATGAAGGCATCCGGGATAAGTTTGTACAGGATTATATCTCCTGTGTTGTTTGTATCCTTTTTTATCAGCGTCCTGTTTATGGGGGTAAATGAGTTTTTGGTTCCTGTGGCTAATACCAGGGCTGAATATATCAAAAAGGTAAGGATTGAGGGAACAGGAGAGGATATGCGAGGTTATAATATATCCTTTCGGGCCACAGGGAATAGATTCCTTAATGTTGGAATGATTAATGATGTTGGTACAGGGATGGATGGGGTGGAGATTAAGGATTATCAGGCAGATAATTCTATTTCTCTGCGGATTGATGCCAGAGAAGCTAAATGGATGAATAATCAATGGTATTTGTTTAATGGGGTGGAAAGAAGGTTTACCCCTGATGGTTTGGTGGTCTTTGAACAGAGATTTAACAAAAAAAAGCTGAATATCATAGAAACACCTGATGAAATACAGAATATTATCTCTGCTGGTAAAATAAAGACAGAGAATATGAACATGCTTGAATTGTGGCAAAATATCACCCTTTTGAAGAGAAGCGACAATGGGGTAGAGGATAAATTAGTGGACTTTTATCTGAAAACGGCCTTTCCCTTTGCCAGTTTTATTATTGCCCTGCTTGGTGCAGCTATTTCCCTTCAAAATGCAAAAGGGGCAACAGCCGCAGGCTTTGGGCTCAGTATTGTCGTCAGCTTTTTGTATTGGGAATCCATTGGGATTGGAAGGGCTTTGGGCTATGCAGGCGTACTTCCGGCAATACTTGCTGCATGGTTGGCTAATATTATTTTTAGTGCGGTAGGGATATTTCTTCTCAGGCGAGCCAGAGGGTAGGAAATAGACAGAGAGTTTCCGAGATGATAAAATGATTGTCATTCCAAGAAGTACTCAACGATGTCATCCCGAACTACTGTGAGGGATCTTAAGATTTCTCACAGTAGTTCGAAATGACAGAAAAAAAGGTAGGTATTCGATGCAATTTTCAAGATCAAGTGGAATTTTATTACATCCAACATCCCTTCCGGCTAGATTTGGGATTGGGGATATGTCCATTGTTGCATATCGATTTGTCGATTTTCTGGCAGGAAGCGGACAAAAGCTGTGGCAGATTCTTCCCCTGGGTCCAACGGGTTATGGAAATTCACCATATAATTCTTTTTCAGCCTTTGCTGGCAATCCTTTGCTCATCAGTCTGGATGAATTGGTCAAGGATGGGCTTCTCCAACAGGCAGACATAACAAATGTCCCTGCATTTCCTGAAAATTATGTTGATTATTCCTTGGTCATAGAATACAAAATGGCTATGTTTCATCGCTCGTTTGAACGGTTTAAGAACCATCCATCCCCTGACTTTGAGGGATTTTGCATGGAAAATCAAGCATGGTTAGACGATTACAGCCTGTTTATGGCATTGAAGGAATCTTACGGGGAATCATCATGGAACAAGTGGGACAAGGGTGTATCCCGCCGGAAGCCAGAGGCAATCCAAGAGGCATCCCACAGGCTTGCTGATTCAATCCTGTTTCAGAAGTATTTGCAATACATATTCTTTAAGCAATGGTCAAGCCTGAAGCGATATGCTAACGACAGGCATATTAAAATAATAGGTGACATTCCCATCTTCGTTAGCTACAACAGCTCAGATGTTTGGTCACAGCCAGAGATGTTCATGCTTGATGATAAGGGCAAACCAACTGTGGTTGCTGGTGTTCCCCCGGATTACTTCAGCCGGACAGGACAATTATGGGGAAATCCCCTTTATCGCTGGGACATAATGGCACAAAGAGGTAGCACCTCTGGCAGAGGTTATGACTGGTGGATCAAGCGAATCAAGGTACTGCTGAAATTGGTTGATATTATTCGCATAGATCATTTTCGTGGATTTGAGGCTTACTGGGAGGTGCCAGCTAAAGAAAAAACAGCCATAAATGGTCGGTGGGTGAAGGGACCAGGGGCTGAGATGTTTACCGTAATTGAACAATCTCTTGGAAAACTGCCACTTATTGCTGAGGATTTGGGGGTAATTACGCCAGAGGTAGAGGCATTGAGGGATCAATTCGCATTTCCTGGCATGAAGATACTACATTTTGCTTTTGGCTCCGAATCAAATAACCCGTATTTACCGCATAATTATACAAAAAATTGTGTGGTGTATACAGGAACACACGACAATGACACTACCATTGGTTGGTTTACCAAAACAAGTAGCAAGGCTGAAGCTGAACATGCCTTGAAATATCTTGGAAAGATAGAAGGGAATGAAAAACACTGGGAATTCATTCGTCTGGCTCTTAGCTCTGTGGCAGATATGGCTATTATTCCTCTTCAGGATGTACTTGGGCTTGGAGGTGAGGCAAGGATGAATATTCCGGGAAAGGCTCTGGGAAATTGGAGTTGGCGATATACTCAGGGTATGATGAATGATGAATGTCAGGAAAGGTTGCGGGAGTTGACAGGGTTGTATGGACGGGGATAATTGCAATCAATCAATTTGACTGCATAATAATACGAGGAGGTATCAATAACATGGGTAGTGTAAAGGATTTGACAATTCTCGAGGCAACAGACAAGGAAAAAATCGGCAGGGGCAGGTTTTTCTTTTCTGACAGGTATTCTGTGTTTGATTGGGGCAAGATGCCTGATGATATTGCGAACAAAGGGGCATCGCTATGTATTATCAGTGCCTACCTTTTGGAAAAACTGGAGGAAATGGGGATAAAAACGCATTATCTTGGGGTAGTTGAAGATGGTGAGGCAAAAAGACTCATGAATGTTAAAACCATACCAACGAGTATGGAAGTAAAATTGGTTCGAATAGTAAAGCCTGAGATGCCAGAGGAATGCTATGATTATTCAAGCTATACTACTGAACAGGCAAACCTTCTCATCCCGCTTGAGGTAATCTATCGCAACTATCTGCCAGAGGGGTCAAGTGTATTTAAGAGGTTGAAAGAAGGACAGTTAACCATAGAGGATATGGGCTTGACAAAGGATCCTGTTCCCGGACAAAAACTTGACAACCCTATGCTGGACTTTTCGACTAAATTGGAAACAATTGATAGATACATAAGCCATAAAGAGGCAAAAACCATAGCTGGGCTTAAAGAGAATGAGTTTCAGGAAATATTAAAAATAACAGAGATGATCAATAATCTCATCAGTGAAGAAACCCGCAAAATAGGTCTTGTCAATGAGGATGGAAAGGTAGAGTTTGGGTTTGATGCAGACCGTCGGCTTATCTTAGTGGATGTACTTGGCACACCAGATGAATGCCGATTTACATTTGAAGGTCTGCCAGTAAGCAAAGAGGTAGCCCGCATATTCTATCGAAACACAGCGTGGTTCAAAGATATCGAAAAGGCAAAAAAGATGAGTAGTATCTACTGGAAAGAAATGGTATATGTTATGCCAGAGCCCCTGCCTTTAAGGCTGTGTGAACTGATTTCAATGCTTTATCAGGCTGTAGCCAATGAGATGACCGGGCGAGTGTGGTTTGAGGGCGTTCCTGGATTGAGGGAGATATTGGGGGAGATTAAGTTGGTGTTATAGAACTACTGTATTGGTAGGTGGTTAGATAAGTTAAGGTAAATTTAAGGAGTTATAATGTTATTAGCTGATTTATTAGGAAAAGTAGTTTCACTGGATGCCTCTGATTTGTATCTCAAGGCAGATACACCTCCTACATACAGGGTATCAGGAGAAACTGTTCAGGATCATGCAAGGCTTAGCCCCATGGATGTAGAAAGGTTGGCTTATGCAGTGATGGGTGATGAGCAACAGGTGGAGTTTGCTCGGGCAAATGAGATGAATCTTGCCTTTAATTATCCAGAACTTGGCAGGTTCAGGTGTAATATCTATCGTCAACGAGGAACCGTAGGAATAGTTTTTCGCAGGGTAAAAACTCAAATTCCAAATGTAGGAGAGCTTAATCTACCACCAATATTAAATGAGCTTGTCTTAGACAAGAGGGGGCTGATATTAGTAGTTGGATCTACAGGCTCTGGTAAGTCTACCACTCTGGCTGCTATGCTTAATCATCGAAATGAGACAGAGGGTGGACATATTATTACCATTGAGGACCCAATTGAGTTTGTTCACAAGGATAAAAAAGCCATTGTCAGCCAGCGAGAGATTGGGATTGATACTGAGGCATATAGTTCGGCATTGAAAAATGCCTTGCGACAGGCTCCAGATGTTATCCTTATTGGTGAGATGCGGGATGTGGAGAGTGTTTCTGCAGCCGTATATTTTGCTGAAACAGGACATCTGGTGCTGAGCACGCTGCATTCAACCAATGCTTTTCAAGCTATAGAAAGGATGCTTCAATTTTATCCCGGGGAGATGCATCCCCAGATACTTATGCAGCTTTCCTTAAACCTGAAGGCTATTATCTCTCAAAGATTAATTCCTCGGGCAGATGGAAATGGCCGTGTTGCAGCTGTAGAGATTATGTTGGTTACCCCACGCATTAAAGACCTTATCAAAAAGGGAGAGATCAATCAGATTCGAGGAGCCATCCAGTCTGGATCAAATGATGGTCTTCAGAGTTTTGAACAGGCATTGCATGAACTTTATAAAAAAGATCTGATTACCTTTGACGATGCCATGGCTGCGGCAGATAGTGCCAATGATTTGAGGTTAAGGATGAAGGGGATGACAGCGACATAACTACTCAGGTGGATAGGCTGTAGGCTGTTAGGTAGTAGGTTAATCGGAACTCCTTATTCTTCTCCTTACCTACAGCCTAAATGTCTATAGCCTATCTACCTGATGGGACTGGGATAATATCCTTCCCATCCGTTGTAATTATTATTACCCCCCTTTCCTTGATCATGAGAATGTGTGGATCATTGTCTCCCTGCCATTTACAACCCCTGCTTATTACCATGATTTTTGCATCAGCCTTATTCTCCAGTGTTCTGGCAATCTTTGTCGTAGGCACATTAAGTATAATTCTCTTGTCTGACGGCTCAATCTGATATCCATCCTTTATGGGGAAGAGAAGTCTGACTCCATCATGGTCTATCTGAATACCCATGGGATTTATAAAAATATGAGCATCTCCACATCCAGTAATCTTGCCAGAAGGAATGTTTCCCTCAAACCTCAGCCCGATCTTAACCTCTTTGTCCAATGTCCCTGTATCCCCTATCACAACATCAATCGTTTTTACCCCTTTTACCTGAAGAAATGGTAAAACAACCTGTTCCATATCCCCTTTTTTCGTATCAATATTAATCAGCAGTCCCTTGTTGTTTTCAAATTCAAGATACGCTACACTTCCTTTTTTTATATCAAAAAATGTACTTGTAATCCCATGCTTGTCCTTGCTGTCGATTATCTGCTCACAGAGGAAAAGATTCAGCATTACCAGACAGATTAATCCAGCATTCCTCCAGCCTATCTTATTTGTATGCCTTATGGTTATTAATGAAAGATAATAGATGGCAATATCCATGGGTGATGGGGATGCTACAGGGATACAGGCATAGGGAACAGAGGCAAAAAATTCCACGCAAATTAATAAAAAGGTAATGAGTAGATAATTGGGATAGGTTATCAAACAGGCTAATTTGTATGAAATCTCATTTAGTCCAAAGCTCATTAATCCAAGAGGGGTAATCAAACCTACTAAGGGAACAATAATGGCATTGCTTGCAACGGAGATAAGGGACATCTTGTGGAAGCAGCAGGATAAAAGAGGGGTGGTTGCAAGTTGTGCCCCAAGGGTGGTCGCAATTATCAGGGCAAGCCATTTGGGCATAAAAAGCATCAGTTTTTCGGATATAAACGGGGTAAGGTAAATAATTCCCAAAACAGCCAGAAAAGAAAGTTGAAAGCTGATATCAAAAAGCATTTGCGGACATGGAACAAGACAGATTAATGCTGCTAATCCAATAACATGGTAGATGTCTATATCTCGCTCTAAAAGGTTGCGACTAACCAAGAAGATAATTGCCATCAGGGATGCCCTCATAACCGAGGGCACACAGCCAGTGACTAAGCAAAATATAATTACTACAGGGATATTCAGCAAATAAGCTAATCTCTTGTTTATTCCAAACAAACGGAAGAAAAAGAAGAAGGTAATAACAACTAAAGCAACATTCATGCCTGAGACAGCTAAGATATGCAGCGTACCTGTGTCCGCAAACCATTTTTGAATATTTTTTGGCAGAGAGGTGCGGTTTCCAAGGATAACCCCATCCAGAAAGGATGATTGTGGCTGTGGAAGCAGTTGATAAATGCTTTTTACTGCCCGATTTTTTATCATGACAGAGAATGCCATGATTGGGTTTATCTTTCCCTTGCCAATCCTTTTTATTTGATCGTCCCCCTGTATCCAACAAACAACACGAATCTTCTGGTGGGCAAGATACTGTTGATAATCAAATCCATTTGGATTTTTCAGAGAGAAGGGTTGCTGCAATTTTCCAACTAATAGAATTTTATCCCCATATTCAAACCGATTATCCATCCAGGCTAAGCCAACCTGAACCTTCCCTTGCACCTTAATGCCCCCTACAGACTCTGCCTCTAAGGTAAACTGAGTTCTGTTGCTGTATATTTGAGGATAATCAACAATACTTCCGATAATTGTTCCCTTGTAGTTTATGAGGTGACTGATATGATTTGCAGGAAGGAGCTGAGAATCCATGGTATAGAATAGACAGCCGATAACTATGGCTGTTAATAAAAGGAAATAATTTTTACCCTTTGAGGATATAATGGACAAGCAGACAGTAATCAAACAAATACCATAGATCCATCCCAATCCAATATGAATGTATTTTCCCAGTACGATACCTATGCTGTAGGCAATGGCTATGGAAAAGAGAGGAATTGTATTCATTCCACCCCCTACCCCCGATAGCTGGGGACAACAGATTTCATGTTCAAGGGTAATTGATAAAACTTCCACAATTGCCGTAATTTCCTTCGGCAATAAAAAACCCCAATTGACAACAAAAACTACCATACGCATAAATACAAGCATTGCAACCATTAAACAATCAGCATACTATCCCCGTAGCTATAAAATCGGTACTCATTTTCTATTGCTTCCCTGTATGCCTCAAGCAGAATATCCTTGCCCGCAAAGGCACTGGTAAGCATGAGTGGGGTGGAATGAGGGGTGTGAAGGTTGGTGATCAGGGTATTTACCCTTTTGAAATTATACCCTGGATAGATGAATATGTCTGTCCAGCCTTGTTGGACATGGGTGGTAAAAAACGACTCTATTGTTCTAACTGAGGTGGTGCCCACGGCTATAACCCTTGATGGATTATCTAATAGGATTTCTTTTGTCTCATCAGGGATGGTATAATATTCTGATTCCATTTTGTGTTCATGAACATCTTGTGCCAAAATAGGTTTGAATGTACCAATCCCTACATGAAGGGTGATATAGGCTATTCTTACACCCTTTTCTTGAATCATGGATAAAAGATCGGGGGTAAAGTGCAAGCCCGCGGTGGGTGCTGCAATTGCCCCTGGATTTGCAGCATAGGTTGTTTGATATTGTTGATGATCCCTGCTGTTATCAAATCGTTTGATATATGGGGGCAGGGGCATATGTCCTATGCTTTCCAGAATACTGAAAAAATCGGTGGTGAAGGAGAATTCCATCACACTTCGTCCATGCTGATATTCACATATCGTTCCCTTCAATTCATCGGAAAATATCAGCTCCAATCCTATCCTTGCCTTACGGGCAGGCTTGATCAATACCTCCCAGAGATTCGTTTGTAATTGTTTGACCAACAAAACCTCAAAGGATTTCCCTTGATCATTTTCAGCAAATAGCCGAGCCGGGATCACCTTGGTATCATTCAGGATGAGTACATCCCCGTCTAAGAGATATTCAATAATATCCCTGAAATTTCGATGTTCTATCTCACCACTATCCTTGTGCAGTACAAGCAGCCGAGACGAATCCCTTTCAGCCACAGGGTGTTGAGCAATCAGATGGGAAGGGAGGAAATAATCAAACTCGGAGGTTTTCATTTTTCTCCCTCAAATACTATTTTTTGCAAACAAACACCTGGATAATAAAAGCCCAGAATCTCCTTAAAGGTATATCCTGCTTCAGCCATGCCCCTTGCCCCCCATTGACACAGTCCAACACCATGCCCATAACCCCTTCCACTGATGGCAACACCCTGACCATCATTATCCATGGTAAATAAGGTACTCTTTACCCGGGTATACCCAAGAGTACTTCGGAATTTATTGGCTTCAATGGTAGTATTTCCTGACACCTGACAGATTAATATTGTTTTTGCCCGACCACTCCCATCTTGTTCATTTATGGAGACAGAGGTTACCTCACCAGTACCAAATGCCTTTTGAATCTCGTAGAAACTAATCCGTTGTGTCCATGAGTAGCTGGAATTTCGTGGATGGTTGCAAAAGGGGCAGTTTTTAGACTGGAGATATGGTTCTCCCTGTCCCTTCCAAACAAAAGGGGCGGTTTTGCCACCACAGCAAGAATGATAATATGTTCTGGCTAAGTTACCTCCATAGCTTAAAACAAGGGATTGAGTCTGCTCTACAGCCTTGGTAATCATCTGGGATTCTGCTAAAGAACCATTGTAAGCCTGACAGCAAGTCGTAGAACAAAGATTATAGCCCTTATCCTGATGCTTTTTCAGGCTTGCCAGGGCAAATGTTCGGGCAATAATTGTCTGAGCCTTTAATGCCTCCAAAGGAAAGCTATCAGACATTTCACTTTCCACTACTCCATAGAGATATTCTTCAATATCAACAATATTTACTACCATTATCCTTGCGTTATTTGTTCTGGATATTTCTAATTTCCCCCGATATGCCTTGTTATCAACCTTTCCAAATGCATTAGACATAGGGGTAAGGATGAGTGGACCCTGAAATGTTCCTATTCCTTCAACCGCTAATCCCCCATTCTCCACATCAATCCTGTAGTTTCGCCAACCATAGGTTGTCAATATAACCTGATTGGTATGCACATCAATCAGATCAAAATAACTGGTAGCTGTTACCACTACTCCAGAGGCACCCTCTTTTAATCCCACTCGAAGAAGAAAGGCGTTGGCAGTAATGGGTAGAAGGATCATTATTAATAAGCATATAATTCTGAATAAATTTCTCATATCACCTCTTGTGCAATAACCATAGAATAATGGATATAACCACACTTATAATCACACATGTCATTACCGGAAAACAAACTGTGAAGTTTTCTCGTTTGATCAGGATATCCCCGGGTAGTTTGCCAAATCCTGGTATCTTGTCAAACACAAGGAATATCACCCCTGCTACAAGCAGGCAAAGACCAAAAAACATTAACAACTTGCCAATATCACTCATATCTTGCATCTCCAACAGGCATGGAATTATCTACTCCAGAGGGAGCATATTCAGGGACTATTTGGCGATAGCCGTTTAAGTTCTACCTGAACAATACACAATCTTGCTCCTTAAACTCTTCTATCTTAACAAGTAAATCATCGACTGTACATTCTAAATAATCTGCAGCACAGTTAAGGCAGAAATACTTGTTAGGATTTCTGCTGAGCAATTTTTTATTTAAGGCTACATGATCTTTTTGCAATCAGATGTGTGTCTAACCAAATAGTATCTTTCAAGCCCTGCAGCTACAGATACATTTAACTACAATTCCAAAAAGTTGCGCAACCTAACCTATTTCAAATATCTCAAATAAGCAACTTTTGCATCTAATTGTGGATAATATATTCGTTTTCTTCCCTCTTCCAGACAATAGGTGAGATTTAATTTTACTAATTCAGCAAGTGATCTGGAAATAGCTGTTTGAGCTTTTCTAAGCCCCTTTGATATTTCGGTGGGAGTGGATTTACCCATTTTAACCAGATACCTTAGAACTTCTACACTTGAGGCTGAAACCTGCCGCTGTTTGATTCGGTCTTCAGCTAATTTAGCAATTATTGGTTGGGCAATCTCTAAATCTACCCTTTCAATAATCTGCTCAGAGGAAAGGATATTTAAAAGCCTGGTACACATCCCAAAGATATATCTTAACCTGCCAGAAGTCAGGTTGTGTAGATATGAGATAACTTCAAAATCAATAGGGTTAATATAGCTTTTTCCCTTTTAACCCCCATCGTTCCCAGTTAATCATCATTGCACCTCTTTTGAATACATAACAATGCCTTGTTATATAACATTATATAACATTCTTTTGTTATATAACAATATGATAGCATATAATTAGATTTTTGTCAAATAGATACAAATTAAACTTAAAACAATTCCAGTACATCAAGTGAAGTCTTGTCTTTTTTTAATGTCTGCACATTTGCTTTTCTCTCTGGTGTTGCAACTATCCAAACATGTCCATCCCCTCAAATTCCTCAGCCAATATTATCCTTATCCCCATTCGCCGAGCCTTCTCCAGCTTGGAGCCGGGCTTTTCACCTACAATCAAGGCAGAGGTCTTTTTAGAGACATTGTCCGAAGTCCTACCGCCAAGCCTCTGGATAATCTCCGTCGCCTCTGCTCTTGAAAGATTGGGGAGCGTGCCGGTAATTACAAACTCCGGTTCATCCCCACGACTGTGGGGAACACCAGCACCTTTTTTGCCTTCTCCAGTAATGGAAAGTGCTTTAAGGGATGCAAGAAGGCTTTTGGTTTGCTCCTGAGAAAAAAAAGTGACTATGTTCATAGCTGTTTTGGGTCCAATGTCTGGGATATTTAACAACTCCTCCTGAGTTGCACGACTCACGGTTTCCATGGATCCAAAATGTTCAGCCAACACTGTAGATAATTTTGAACCTACCTGAGGGATTCCAAAGCCATTTATTAATCGATTAAGGGATCTGGATGTACTTTCCTTAATGCTTGCCAGAAGATTTTCCACAGATTTATCCCCCCAGCCCTCAAGGGAACAAAGCCTTGCAATCTTGTCCGAAGAGTCTTTCAGGGTATAAATGGATGGAATATCCTCAATTATCCCCTCTTCAAGAAGCTGTTTTACCACACTTGTTCCCATACCTTCGATATTCATGCACCCCTTTGACGCAAAGTACTCAATCCGTCGCTGGCGTCCGGCAGGGCAGTTTACACCACTACAAAATGACCTCGCCTCTCCCTCGATTCTGATAACCATTGCCCCACACTCTGGACAGGTAGTTGGAAAAACAAACGGTGCATTTCTTTCTGTTCCGGGGAGCATACCTACAATCTTGGGAATAACATCCCCGCTTCGTTCTATGACTACCCGATCAAGAATCCGAATATCCTTTCTTTTGATCTCATCCTCATTATGAAGGGTTGCCCGAGATATTTTTACCCCAGCAAGTTCAACAGTTTCCAGGATAGCCACAGGGGTTAATGCCCCTGTCCTGCCAACCTGAATAATAATATCCTTTAATATTGTAGTTGCCTGTTGAGCGGTAAATTTATATGCTACTGCCCACCGTGGGCTTCTACTTGTTACCCCAAGCTGCTTTTGGAATTCTAAGGAGTTTACCTTAACCACCGTACCATCGATTTCATACCCTAAATTTGGTCGCAATTTTTCACATTCCTGACAATAGGCAATCACCTCATCAATACCCTGACATAAACAATGATATGGATTGATCACCAATCCCAGCCCTTGCAATTTACGAAGGCTCTCTTCTTGTGTTGGTATTGTCCAGTCTGGCACATTGCCCAGAGAATGAATGAATATGCTTAAGGGTCGCTTAGCCACCTGTTTTGGATCAAGCATGTGAAGTGAACCTGCCGTAGCATTTCGTGGATTAGCAAAAGGGACATCTCGAGTCTGATTAAATGCCTCAAATCCCTTAAGAGGCATATAAACCTCTCCCCGAATCTCAATATCCACAGGCTCATTTAATCTTAAGGGAATGGTACGCATTGTGCGAAGATTCAGGGTAATATCATCCCCCTCCATTCCATTTCCTCTGGTTATCCCCTGTTGAAATATACCCTGACGATAAATAAGGGAAGCACTCACCCCATCTATCTTTAGCTCAACTGTATACTCTATTATTTCCTCGCCAAGCCCCTTTTTTACCCGAATATCAAAATTCCGCAATTCATCATAGGAATAGGTATTATCCAGACTCAGCATGGGCAGAGCGTGTGGAACAGTGGTAAATTCTTTCAATGGCTGCCCACCCACCCGCCTACTCGGCGAATCCTCTTTGATAAGCTCAGGATGCTCATCTTCAAGATGCAGCAATTCATGCATCAATTGATCATACTCATAGTCTGTTATCTCGGGTGATGCATCTATATAATATTTATCATCATGGTATCGAATAAGCTCTCTTAGCTCATTGATTCTTTTTGTTGTATTGGTCATTTTTTCTCCTCACCACTTAGTTACTATACCAGATAGTTGGGAAAGTGTCAAGTCTTTTTTGGATACAACAGCAATTCTAATTTAGACAGGATTACAGGATGGATAGAATATAAGATTTTTTGCAGTTTTTTGCATGGTTCAAAAGAGGGTAACAGATTGCTCCACAATGTCCCCCGCTGGCAGAGGCAGGGGGTGGAAAATCTTGGCATGGTTCAAAATAGGGTAACAAATCAGGTTCGTAGGGGCAGGAATCACTCTCCTCTTTCAAGTGAGCATTGCGTAAGCTATAACCTTATCAACACAGGGAGTTACAACAGAAATAGCGACAAAATCACACGAAAACCTCAACTTGACAAATGTCATAAGTTGTTGACATGCTTGACATAATGCGTGAGGTAATTTTCTTCAATTTGTTAAAAGTTGCCAAAATCAACGAAATTCAGCTTTTGTAATGCCTACAAATGCTGGAAATCGCATCAGATTTTCTGCAACCGTAAAAATTGCAAGTGGTTAGAAATGGCAAGTTTTTGTTGCGAAAATTTTCATAACTCCTTGCAAGTATTGAATCAAGAATGCAACGCTCTCTCTTTCAATGTTTCTTATGATAATAATATGACAATAGCCAATGAACCCATGCCAAAAAGTAGTGTGCAAAATGTGCTCAGGGATGTATTAAAAGAAAGCGGCATTAACAAGCGAGCCTCAGTCCATACACTTAAGGCTTTATGCCACCCATCTTCTGGAAGCCGGGGTTAACCTTCGCCTCATTCAGGAATATCTGGGACATAATTCACTTCAAACTACGGCTATTTATGCACACCTTACACAGAGAGGACATGATATGGCTTCTGAACATATCAATAACCTCATGAATAACCTTTAGGAGTTTTCTTATGGTAGAATTAGCCGAAATATTCCGTATATATGGACCACCATATCAAGCAAGGTTTGGAGACAGCATGCTGCCCAATCATTTGAAGGCAATGCAGGCTATGGAAGCCTGTCGAACCGAAGCACTTGGGGGACATGTTTATTTCTGTGAAAAATGTGGAGAGAATCACTATAGTTATCATTCCTGCAAAAATAGGCATTGTCGGGACGGTTCACCTTTGTTTGAAAGCTTGCGGTTAGTTGAGAGTGCAATATTCCCCCTTAGAAAAGGGGGTTAGGGGGTTGTATTCTGTAGATGATGTCCCCTTGCCCGAAAGGAATCATATGAAAAACGATGAAAG
>JAZDHC010000104.1:0-3655 GCA_043806395.1 Candidatus Desantisiibacteriota bacterium
GAATACAACCCCCTAACCCCCTTTTCTAAGGGGGAATATTGCACTCTCAACTAACCGCAAGCTTTCAAACAAAGGTGAACCGTCCCGAAAAGTCGCTAAATTATTGAATGAAAAATTACGATTCCCAATGAACCAACACAAAATCGCCTTTGAAGATAAAACCCAAAACCTCCTTGAAAATAATAAGATAAGAAAGTTGTTTTTGGGAAATGGTTAGAGGGATTTATATACTGAACCGGTTGTTACACACAGAAACGATGTTGATATACTCGGCAAGAGTATATCTGGTAGTAGTTTGCAATCACTTGACCGTTACATCTGAACTGTTATATGTAGCGTCTTAAGTAACTGCACATAGGACGGTGTCATCTCGAAGGAGTACTCGGTCCCGAGAAGTACTCGACGAGGGAACTTATCTTACGATTTCTCACAGTATTTCGAAATGACAGACGAATATTATATGCAACAATTTATGTCGCTACATATATAATATTTTGAACCATGCCAAAAAATAGTTTTCTCTAAATGTTTCACGA
This sequence comes from Candidatus Desantisiibacteriota bacterium, assembly GCA_043806395.1. Classification (GTDB taxonomy): domain Bacteria; phylum UBA9089; class CG2-30-40-21; order CG2-30-40-21; family CG2-30-40-21; genus CG2-30-40-21. The sequence continues at coordinate 537 of JAZDHC010000104.1, forward strand.
GGAGATGCACATATGGATCCATGGCAAGGGCCAATAGAACAGATTGATGATTACCGATTTAAAATCCCAACAAATTATATGAATCAGATGAGAGTTCCTGGTCTTATCTATGCCAATCTTGAGATGATAGAGCATATCAAAATGGATGGTACCCCTATTCAGGTGGCTAATGTTGCTTGTCTTCCAGGCATTGTAAAGTATTCCATGGCAATGCCAGATCTTCATTGGGGATATGGATTTTCCATAGGTGGGGTAGCGGCAACAGATATTGATACGGGTGGTGTTATTTCCCCGGGTGGGGTAGGAAGTGATATAAATTGTGGGGTAAGACTGCTACGAACAAACCTGACATTATTGGATATTAAGGATAAATTGCCAGCACTTGTGGATGGATTATTCCGCAATATACCTTCCGGAGTAGGCTCTCATGGTTTAATCAAGCTCTCACCAAAGGATACAATAGATGTTTTGTCTACTGGTACTTCCTGGGCAGTGAATCATGGTTATGGTATTCCTGAGGATGTGATATATACAGAGGACCATGGACAATTATCCTTTGCAAATCCTGAACGAGTAAGCAAAAGAGCATTAGAACGCGGATATGATCAGCTTGGTACGCTTGGATCTGGTAATCATTTTTTGGAAATTCAAGTAGTAGATGAAATATTTGAACCTTCCATTGCCCGCGTATTTGGACTAAAGGAGCAACAGATTACAGTCATGATTCATACTGGATCCCGTGGACTTGGGTATCAAGTCTGTGAGGATTATCTTCGATCCATGGGGGATGCAAGTCGTAAATATGATATTTATCTGCCAGATAGACAATTGGCATGTGCTCCGGTAGATAGTCCTGAAGGCAGCCAATATCTTGAGGCAATGGCATGTGCAGCCAATTATGCCTGGGCAAATCGACAGTGTATTATGCACCTTACAAGAAAGGTGTTTGAGCAAATTCTCAGGGTTAGTGACAAGGATCTTGGCATGTATCTGGTGTATGATGTTGCTCATAATATTGCCAAAATGGAGAAACATATTGTGGAAGGTAAAAAGATGAACCTCTGTGTTCATCGGAAGGGAGCAACCCGTGCATTTCCAGCAGGACATCCAGATATTCCTGAAAAATATAAGGTTGTTGGACAGCCTGTGATTGTTCCTGGTGATATGGGAAGAGCATCTTTCGTTCTTGTAGGCACACACCGTGGAATGGATGAAGTCTTTGGCACAACCTGTCATGGAGCTGGCAGAGTCATGTCAAGAACCAAAGCAAAAAGAGAGGCAAAAGGTAGATCTATCACCAGAGAGCTTGCAGATCAGGGCATCATTGTGCGATCCTCTGGCAGAGAAACCCTGGCAGAGGAGATGCCTGAGGCATATAAGGATATCAATGTTGTGGTCAATATCCTTGCGTCTGCTGGTATCGCTAAAAAAGTGGCAAAGATGAGACCATTAGGAGTGGTGAAGGGGTAGATAATCGGTATGGTTCAAAACTTGTAAGCGTGTTCAGCCGTCAGCAGAAAATCAAACTTCACAATTTTATACCTTCTCCATTTTGTGGTCTAATCCCTTTGAAACTGACAGCTGACGGCTGATAGCTGAACGCTTACAATTCTTCATATGCCTTATCTGAGTTTTGCCACAGCCTCTTCTATCCTGTCTAATCCATTCTTTATGTTTTGATCTGTCGTGGCATAAGACAATCTCAGGTATCCGGGTGCACCAAAGGCATCGCCCGGAACAACTGCTACCCTCGCATCATCAAGCAAAAATCCTGTTAAGGCAAAGGAATCGGTAATTAATTTTTCATTAAATTGTTTACCACAAAGCTTAGAGACATTTGGAAATACATAAAAAGCACCATAGGGTAGGGGACAGCTAATTCCTTCAATGTTGTTCAACCTTTCAACAATATATTTCCTGCGTCTATCAAAGGCAGCAACCATTTCTGTAATGCAGCTACCTCCTTGTGTCCCCTCAATAGCAGCCAGAGCTGCCTTTTGAGCAATAGAATTTGGATTTGATGTGGCATGGCTCTGGACATTTGACATAGCTGTGATAATTGCCTTTGGACCTGCAGCATAGCCGATTCTCCAGCCTGTCATGGAATAAGATTTGGAAACACCATTAATCACTATAGTTAAATCAGCTATTTGCTGGTTGAATGCTGCAATACTATAGTGTTTTTTATCATCATATATTATTTTTTCATATATCTCGTCTGAAATGACGAATATCTTATGCTCAACAATAACCTTAGCCAATTCCTCTAACTCATTTTTTTCGTAGACCGCACCCGTTGGATTACATGGAGAATTAAGAATAAGCATCTTTGTTTTTGGAGTAATTACTTCTTTTAGCCTCTGAGCAGTCAGCTTAAATCCATTTTCTTCAGGCAAATCATTAATAATTACCGGTGTAGCACCTGCCATTTTTACCAGTTCTTCATAGCTTACCCAGTATGGAGCAGGGATAATAACCTCGTCATCATCATCACACAGTGTAAAAATAGCATTAAATAATGAATGCTTTGCTCCACATGAGATTAAAATTTGGGAGGCATCGTAATTCAGGTCATTGTCAGTTTTTAGTTTTTGGCAGACAGCCTTTCTAAGTTCTATAATTCCAGAGACAGGGGTATATTTGGTAAAACCCTCATTAATTGCCTTAATCGCAGCCTGTTTAATAAAACCAGGTGTATCAAAATCAGGCTCACCTGCCCCAAAACCAATCACATCTATTCCCTCTGCTTGCATTTGTTTCGCTTTAGCATCTATGGACAGAGTCATAGAAGGGGATATGGCTCGGGCTCTTTTAGAGATAATCATATGTTTTCCTCCTGAAGAATGTATTGTAAATATGATATTAGTATATCACAATATTTATCTTTTTGTCAATATGTTTTTTGCAAATACAGAGGAGAGTTTCACGCGGAGAAGAGAGGAGAGGGGGAGGGGGAGGGGAAAAGTGGGGAAATAGATAACGAGGGACGGTTCACTTTCATCGTTTTTCATATGATTCCTTTCGGGCAAGGGGACATCATCTACAGAATACAACCCCCTAACCCCCTTTTCTAAGGGGGAATATTGCACTCTCAACTAACCGCAAGCTTTCAAACAAAG
>JAZDHC010000105.1:0-5624 GCA_043806395.1 Candidatus Desantisiibacteriota bacterium
ACTGCTTACCCGTACCCAAGCGGAACTAAACACAACTGCAGACTCTCACGAGTACGCACTAGCCGCTTAGCGCGGCTACATCATCCGGACTTTCTTTCTGCTTTAAGTCCGGAATGGTGTCATACAAGCAGGATAGCCTCCCTGAACGCCTGTACAGGTAGGCGAGAACTTACAGGCTGGGATGATGGAAAACCTGTCAGCGGGTGCTCCGTCATCCGAGATAAATGCACTGACTAAGCATGTAGTCTCTCTGATTGCCTTCTTCTTTGGACGCGGGTTCGATTCCCGCCGCCTCCACCATAAATTAAAAAGTTTCAGTTTTTCCCAACTTTTCCATTTTTCCTCCACTGCATCTGAATAGTTACGAATGGGTTGCTTTTACACCTATGAAAACACTTGACTTTTTTACATTAACATGCTATACTAAGTGTAAAATTCAAGCCTGAGGGAAGGGGAAAAGAAATGGCAATTATACTTGATCAATCCAAACAGCAAAGAGTAATACCCAGATATATCGAAGATGAGATGAGAGGCTCGTATATTGATTATGCAATGAGCGTTATCGTTGGCCGTGCCCTGCCAGATGTCAGGGATGGGCTGAAGCCTGTCCACCGCCGCATTCTGTATGCCATGAACGATCTTGGTCTTACCCATGATAAGCCACATAAAAAATCAGCCAGACTCGTTGGAGAGGTGCTTGGTAAATATCATCCCCATGGTGATGCAGCTGTTTATGATACTATGGTCAGAATGGCTCAGGATTTTTCGTATCGTTATCCATTAGTAGATGGTCAGGGTAATTTTGGCTCCATTGATGGTGATAGCCCGGCAGCTATGCGATACACAGAGACACGATTGTCTAAGATAGCTGGAGAAATGTTAAGAGATATTGATTCTCAAACCGTTGACTTTGTTTCAAACTTTGACGAAAGCCTTGAGGAACCATCCATCCTTCCAGCAAGATTGCCAAATCTTTTGCTTAATGGCACCACAGGGATTGCTGTGGGAATGGCCACCAATATACCCCCACATAACCTTGGCGAAATAGTTGATGCCATTATTAAACTTATTAATAATCCAGAGGCAACCATAGAAGATCTTCTGGAAATAATACAGGGACCTGATTTTCCAACCGGAGGGATTATATTTGGCAAGGAAAGCCTCAAACAGATGTATCTCACCGGCAGAGGGGCAGTCTTAACTCGAGCCAGAACAACCATTGAAACAACAAAACAGGGAAGGGAAAGTATTATTGTTACAGAAATACCCTATCAGGTAAATAAGGCTGAGATGATTAAGAAGATTGCAGAATTGGTAAAGCTAAAAAAGCTTGAGGCTATCTCAGAGATACGGGATGAATCCGATCGTGAGGGCTTAAGGATAGTAGTAGAAATAAAAAAGGATGGCGATGCCAGGGTAGTCCTGAATCAGCTCTATAAACACACACGACTTCAAACCTCTTTTGGGGTTATCATGCTTGCCTTAGTAGATAATCAGCCCCAGATATTAAATGTTAAACAAATAATGCAGTACTATATCGGTCATCGTCGCAATATTATTGTCAGACGCACTAAATTTGAACTTAAAAAGGCAGAGGAAAGGGCACATATTTTAGAGGGGTTTAAGATTGCCTTAGATAATCTTGATGCGGTTATTGCTACTATCCGTGCAGCAAAAAGCCCGGCTGAGGCAAAAAGGGCATTGGTAGCTAATTTTGGCTTATCTGAAATACAAGCACAGGCAATATTGGAAATGCAGCTCCAGAGAATAACTGCCTTAGAAAGAAATAAGATAGAGGAAGAATACCTGAATCTTATAAGAATCATCGAACAACTCCGATCAATCCTTGCCTCTGGAAAAATGGTAGATGAGATCATTGAAAAGGATTTATTAGAGATAAAAAAGCTGTACGATAATGGTCGCAGAACACAAATAATTGCAGAAATGCCCCAGGAGATTAATATAGAGGATTTAATTACTGAAGAAGAGATGGTTATTACCATTTCCCATACAAGATATATCAAGAGAATCCCCTTAAGTGCATATCGGGCACAGCACCGTGGAGGTACGGGTGTGATTGGAATGGGTACACGGGATGAGGATTTTGTTGAGCATGTTTATGTGGCATCTACCCATGAGTACATTCTGTTCTTTACGACCAAGGGCAAGGTTTACTGGCTGAAGGTTCATGAAATACCTGAAGCAGGACGAATAGCTCGTGGTAAGGCATTAGTCAATCTTTTCCAATTAGAGCCAGGCGAAGAGATTACTGCCTCTGTTCAGGTAAGAGAATTTACCCCTGATTCATATCTCTTGATGGCTACAAAAAAAGGTATCATCAAGAAGACACAATTGATGGAATATAGCCGTCCAAGGGTTGGCGGGATAATTGCTATCAATCTGAATGAAGGGGATGAATTGATCAGGGTGGAGCTTACAGATGGTACTAATGATGTTATCCTCTCCACCAAATTTGGTAAAGCCATCAGGTTCAATGAAACAGATGTTAGATCCGTTGCCAGGGGTTCAATCGGCGTAAGGGGGATTAGATTAAAGGATTTAATGGATGATGAAGGCAATGTGATTGACCATGATGATGTAGTTGGCATGGTAGTTGCCAAGGAAGATCTTATTCTCTTAACCGTAACGGCTAAGGGTTATGGAAAAAGAACAAAGATCTCTGAATATCGAGATACAGCCAGGGGCGGCAGCGGAATTATTGATATTAAGATTACAGAAAAGAATGGTGAGGTTGTAGCTATCCGTGAAGTAGCTGATGATAGCGAGGTGATTATTATGACAGAGTCAGGGAAGATGATCCGCTGTCGGGCAAAGGATATCTCGGTTATTGGCAGAAATACCCAAGGGGTAAGGTTGATTAAACTAAAGGATAAAGATCGGGTGACGGCTATAGCTGAGGTAGGTGGGACAGAGGAATTGTAGATTAGTGAGGTAGAGACGCAATTGCATTGCGTCTCTACTATTATTCCTTCCACTGCCAAGAGTAATAGGTGAAATTAATTTGTCTCATTGCCTTTCTTCTTCAGACCACTTCAATGTATCTAATCTATAATAAGCTTGATCACCGTATTGAAAAGTTGACGCGATACTACATTGTGTACCATTAAATACACATAAGTGTACCTATAAGTACAACGGTCATGCTGGTAAAATTAAGTAGCAAAAATATGCACACCTAACATATTGCAAGACTGTAAGTTAAGATGTTAATAAAAAAATCTTGTTATCTTGAATTTTGGCATGGTTCTTGCTTATATAAAATTAAGTCTTTTCTGTGTGGACGGGCATATGGGTAGCTTCGAGTTTTAAAAAGCACTTATTGCTTCGTTAAAAAAAAGGAAGGTGTCTCTATACAAAGGGTGTTATAGGGACATCTTTCTTTATGTAAGGGGGGGAATTTTGAGAAAGTCTCTAAGAAATCAGGGACAGAAAATGGATTCAGGAGGAAGTGTAGTAGTAAATAAAACAGCAAAAATCGTTGTCATTAATCGCACAAGGATAGAGAAAAGGATTCAGGAACAGGAAGATGGTGAAAAAAACCAATTGCAAATGGGAGACCTAATGGAGATAAAAGCAAGAATCATTGCGACACCAGTTAATTCAGTGGATGAATCTTTTCAATTGGGAGAAATTTTGACATTAATTATGCCAAAAAAATTATGTCCCTGGCGAAGTTAAATATTATTGTAGTTGCAGGGCTTGTCGGTGTTTGTGCGTTGTTTGATTATCGGTGTGTGCTGTGTGTTGATTGATTACGAGTGTATTTTTGTTCAGGCAGACGCGCAGACAAGTTCCTGTTCAATAAGGTCGGATAAAAATATCCGACCTACCTAACATAGAGCGGTCCACTCCTCGTGAGTCGTGAGTGTTGAGAGGAGTGGACCGCGGAGCGAATGTGGTAAATTCTTCTCATGGGGTGGAATTTACCACAGAGAGCACGGAGATGAAAGAGAGAATGGAAATTTACCACAAAAACATCAAGTTCTCAGAGCGGTGAGTAATTACACTTTACTACTGATTTCAAGGCATTGTAAGATATAGTAAGGTAATAAGATTGCATGAAATTGGAATTAAAATGTAGTGTATCTGAAGGCAAAAACACCTGAGGATACACTTTTTTTTGATACCATAGTGTTTGATAATCCTACGGTAAATATCAATAAGAGGATAGGCGTGGTTGGAAAAAACCATTCATTAGGGTCTGTCACAAAATAAATGTGTCACATCAAGGTTGTCGATTCGCTCGTTCAGCAAGGAGCTCTGTCGCCGCTTGACGAGATGAAGCGGCAACCGAATGTAACAGTTATTTTGTGACAGACCCTTAATAGGAATGCATATTCGTCGAGGTTAAGATTGAAGGAAACAGAGAATTCACATCCTTTCTTGCTTTGCTCTGTATTTGGACAGATACTATGATAAACAAAACATGGCTGATTATCTTAATATCAATTATATGCCTTTATTCAGGGATTGCCCAGGCAAAAAACGGGGAAGATATTCCCGTTAATAAGGGGCTTATTATCGAGCAATTAAAGGTGCTTGACCGGGGAATAGAAAAAACAAGAGAACTTATTGCTGTCAGCAACAATAAAGAAATCATTCAAATGTTCAATAGATGTTGTAATACCCGGGAGATGCTTTTTGATTTAATAAAGGAAGAAAAGTTTAACAAGGCAATCCTTGATCAAATAACTGAAACACAAAAACAAGCAAGGGATATAAGAAAATTAATCGAGCAAGAAACATTTGTCAGAAAAAAATTGGAAGAAGTAGAAAAGGATTTAAGTGAAAAAGCTCAGATTATTTCCTCAAGCAATAATAAGAAGGCTAAGGAATTGTTTGCTAATGCATCAAAAAATAGGTTGTTAGCAGAAGAATCGATTAAAGACAACAAGATAGCTATTGCTAATCAATACCTGAATACATCTGTAAATTTGATTCAAGAAGCTGTCTCATTTGCCAATGGCAGGGAAAGGATAGAAAATGAGATTGAATATCTCCAATATATGCTTAAAAAAGCAGAGAAAATTGCTCAGATAAGCAGAAAAGAAGAAATAATATCCTTGGTTAATGAGGCAAGGGAATTGGTTAAAAAAGTAGTACGAATAATGATCACTGGCTATCGTGATGAAGATTACGCAAAATCAGCAGAATTGATAGACCTTTCTACAAAACTTATTAATCGGGCTATCAGATCCTCTGGGGTAGATATTTCTGAGAGTATAAGGTTGGATATAGTACAACTGTTTGCTATCTTAAATGAAACAAATAAAACAATTACCCGGAGTAATAATCCCAATGCAAAGGTGCTCATGGATAAGGCAATGGAAATGGCTCAAGAGGCACAAAAAGCTATTGTCTCCAAAGAGTGGAAGTCGGCTGAGGAATATATAAATTATTCCTATAAATTAACAAAAACAGCATCTGTAACAGAATTTTAATTCGCCTTGTTAAACAGGCGAATTTGGGGACGGTTCACTTTCATCGTTTTTCATATGATTCCTTTCGGGCAAGGGGACATCATCTACAGAATACAACCCCCTAACCCCCTTTTCTAAGGGGGAATATTGCACTCTCAACTAACCGCAAGCTTTCAAACAAAG
>JAZDHC010000106.1:0-7899 GCA_043806395.1 Candidatus Desantisiibacteriota bacterium
CTTTGTTTGAAAGCTTGCGGTTAGTTGAGAGTGCAATATTCCCCCTTAGAAAAGGGGGTTAGGGGGTTGTATTCTGTAGATGATGTCCCCTTGCCCGAAAGGAATCATATGAAAAACGATGAAAGTGAACCGTCCCAACATCTGCGTAATCTGCGTAATCTGCGGATAAATTCTTCTCTGTATCTTTGTGGCAAATTCCCCTCTCAAGGTAGTTACGGAAGTTTAATTACAAAGGTTGTTCCCTTCCCTATCTGGCTTGTAACCTCAATCTTGCCTTGATGTGCCTCAATGATACGATGACATATGGCTAATCCTAATCCTGTGCCTTTGCCTTTTGTTGTAAAAAATGGGTCAAAGATATGCTCTATGTCTTTTTCTGCTATACCTCTGCCTGTATCAGAAACGCTTATCTTAATAAACTCCCCTTCCTTCTCAGGACAGACACATAGGTCTGTCCCTACTGTCAACTTTTTACTCTTACCTTCTGTTAGAGCCTCAGTAGCATTCTTGACAAGGTTAATCACAACTTGTTTTAGTCGGTCTAAATCAGCCAGAATATCAGGAAGGTCGCTGGTTAACTCCTGTTTTACCTCAACATTAGAAAGTATTTCAGTAGGTATCTCAGCCATTGCCTTTTTAATTAGCTCGTTTATGTTCACCTGGGTCTTTTTCAATTCAAACGGTCTTGAGACATTCAAAAGGTCATTAATAAATGTTGTTGCCCTGATGACAGCATTATTCGACTGCTGGATAGTTCGGTGAGCAGCAACATTTTCTTGAGGTACAATCTTATTGAGTAAGTACAGCCCGTTTGAGATTACCTGCAATGGGTTTCTAATCTCATGTGCCGCCTCTGCAGAAAGTGTTGCTATTGCCGCCAATTTCTCTGCCTGTATGAGTTTTTCCTCTGTGTGCTTTTTCTCAGTAATGTCGCGAAATACCAGAACTACACCAATTATATTGCCATCCTTATCATAAATAGGTGCTCCGCTGTCAGCAATTACCCGTTCGCTGCCATCAAGCGATATCAAGGCCGTATGATTAGCCAGTCCAACAATCAGCCCGGATTCAAGTACCTTCTCCACAGGATTTTCACATTGCTTGCGAGTCTGCTCATTGATAATATAGAAGATATCACCAGTAGGTTTGCCAATCGACTCCTCTTCTTTCCAGCCAGTAAGTTCTTCTGCCACCTTATTAAGTAAAACTACCTTTCCTTGTGTATCAGCAACAATGACACCATCACCAATACTGTGCAAGGTTACATCAAGCTGTTCCTTCTCATAAACCAATGCTCTGGCAAGCTCCCCAATCTGTTCTGAAACATTACTCACAGATTGGATAATATCCTGACTAAGGATGTCTATGTGCTTAAAAAAGTCCGTATAAACAGCCGTACAGACAAGTGACCATTGGACATCCTTTATATTTATTGGCAGAACATACTGAAACTTATCCACTACCTCGCCCTTAATATTCATCCCCTGATAATAAGAATAAAATTCCTCGCCGGACCTGGCCCTCTTATGCCAATCCCAGAATCCATGCAGGTATTTATCTGGTCTATATCCCTTTTCAACCTCTTCTGGTAGTAAGTTTATTATCCTTCTATCAGGATGAAAAATAATCTTACCTGTCTGTCTATCTATTACCCCAATATAACCACCTTCACCTACCTTCTGAGTAGATAGGACATAAAATTGCTCATCCTCTTGTAGTTCCCTTAAATCAATATATTTCCGATTGGCTAAATATAGCTTGAGCATCTCGGCAACATCATATATCTTCTCCCTGGCAGCCTTGATAATTATCTCCTCTAACACTTTTTTCGTCTTCTTGGCTACCTCACCTTCTAACCTGATAAGGATTTTATAAACCTCGTTTGGTAGTTTTTCTTCAAACTCAGTTTCCATGATGCCCAATCTCCTCTTCAATAGATATTCCCTGGCCATGTATTTGGCACTTTCAGTATAAAACCATCTCTCTATATTCAGGCTAAGAAACTCGAAAAATTGCTCAGGGGTATTTTTAAACTTAAGACAAAACAAGTCAAAGCACTGTGGGGTATATCTTGACAACCTATCTGCATCCTTAACAATACCGTCCTCTTTGGAGATGGGGTTTGTTCTTGTATCATGCCAGGCTACAATCTCGATAATCTGACTTTTTTCTTCCAAAGGCCAATTTAGTTCTGAGAGAATCAACTCAGACAGGTTAGCGCTTTCAGTTTCATGTTTGTGGGTTAGTTCTATCCCTTTTAACTCCTTATGAATCTTTCTTGCCTTCAGCTCTTCTGTATAGGAGAAGCAGCGCCAACCTGTATCATGCAAGATGACAGCAGGTATGATTATCCTTTCGTTCCCACCCTCTAATTGGATTAGCTTCTTTGCCATTTCTAAGACAGTAACAAGATGAACCAAGTCAGTCTTATCTCGACAATACCCTTTGGCTTTTTCAAATATAGTTTCAAAGGTTTTTTCCATTAATTCCCTCCTCCTCGTATCCTTAGGGTCTGTCACAAAATAACTGTTACATTCGGTTGCCGCTTCATCTCGTCCAGCGGCGTTGTGCTCCTTAAGACATAGCTCACTATGACTTAAGGAGCACGCCTTGCTGGACGAGCGAATCGACAACCTCGATGTTACACATTTATTTTGTGACAGACCCTTATTTCTGGCATAAAACTAAACACTGTCTGTTCTGGTTTATGAAACGGCACTTGATGCCTTCTATTCCACACGGTTTCAGATCTTGCTTGAAGGATGATAATCTCCGCGGAATCACTATCTATCGCCCATTCAATATCTTGATAGCATCCAAAGTGATTTTCAATTATCTTTGATATGCTTGATAGTTGATAAATGTATCTTCCCTCAAGCAGATTTGCTGACCCCTGTTCTCCGATCCCTGACCCCTGATTGGTAATCTTGTCAATCAGTATCGAGTGAGGTGTGATTTCCCCTGAAACAACAGACTCACCTGAGCCGGCCGAATACTCAATCAATATCTTTGAGGCATCACCAGTGGCAGGGTTTACCGTAAACATTACCCCGGCAAATCTGGCGTTAATCATTTGTTGAATGATAACCCCCATGGACATATCCTGTGGGGTTTGAATGTTTATACCCAATTCCCTCAGATAGGCTAATGCCCGCAAACTAAAGGCACTCTGCCAGCATTTCTTAACACCTTCAATTAATTTATCCCCTGGTGGGACATTAAGAAAGGTATCATAAAGCCCGGCAAAGCTTGCCCCGGCTAAATCCTCTATTACAGAAGAAGACCTGACCGCAAAGGTAGTATTTTCCTTAACCAATAGTGTGCTACATGCAGAGGTTATCGCATTCATTATTGCTATTGGAATTTTAGTAGCAACAAAGAGTTCGCTAATCCTCCGGCTACTTTCCTTAATCCCTTCCGGTTGGGAAGGTAAAAGTAATTCGTTGAGCCTGGTATAAATTCCGTTAGCAACAATAAAATCCATGAATGCTGTTTTGGTGAGAGTAAACCCTTCTGGTGTTTTTATCCCTATCTTCTTTAATTCTCCAAGTCTTGCGGCTTTATTCCCAACCTCAGGGGATATTGTTTGATCATATGCCCATTTTATATACCCCACTATTCCAATACCTCTACTATTCCCTTATTCCCATCAACCCTTATGCGTTGTCCTGTCTTAATCAATTGGGTAGCAAAGCCAGTCCCAACGATTGCAGGCAAACCATACTCCCGGCAAACTATAGCCGCATGACTCATTATTCCACCGACATTGGTGACGATTGCGGCAAGTTTTGAGAATATTGGCGTCCATGAAGGTGTGGTTATGGGGCAGACCATTACCTCGCCTTCCTCTATTTCATCCAGATCCTCTACAGACAATATTACCCTTGCCTTCCCTTCTGCAATTCCTGGTGAGGCAGGATGTCCTTTTATCAACTCCACCTTTTTCAAACCATCACTTACTGTCTCAAGCCAGGACTCTATCCTCTCTGAGACAACCCCCCAGAGCATAATGGTAAACGGCTCAGTTATCTTCTCAGGTGGGGTACCCAAGGCTGGTACCGGCTGGTATTTTGACAGGGCAGAGATTATCTTTTTTCTCTCCTCTATTCTTTTCGGCCAATACATTGGACCCATAGACGGAGAACCAATTGCCCATGAGGAACATAAATCATATAGTGCTTGAGAAACTTCATATCTATTCAGATAAAAGACATCTTCCACATCCTCAAAAAACCTACCTTCAACAAATACCCTGCCAATCTGGCGCATCTTATTCCAGAAAATGGTATGATGCCAATGCTCCACATAGAAATTATGCTCCTCTACATACGGAAAGACTGTTTTGGCTAAGGCGAGTTTTTCCAAAAACGCCTTAGCATCTTCCTCTGTCTTAAGAAGATTAGCATATCCATCCTTTAATCGCTCTGCCTCTTTTCGTATCTCCTCAGACTTTCTTTCTATCTCTTGCCCTGCAAGTATTTTTTTAATATACCCTCTAATAGCTGAAAATGGTACCGAGAGGTCATCTATCCAGCTCAAAGGGGTATGATAGAAACCAGTCCCAGAGTTGAAATAAAACCATGGGTCTTTGACCTCTTCCAATGCCTCTAACCATTTCTTACCATTGTTATCAGCCGCAAGCCTTGACAGATTTCCTTCAATATCCAGATTATTAAGAAATATCTCTTGCAGGTTAAGGCTACAGGCAAGTTTTGCCAGCTTTTTCAGCTCAGTATCAGGTCTAAAAAGGATGACATCAATGCCGGCGACCATCTGAGTAATAGTCTGCTCAGAGATATCCGGGAAAGCAGTCTTCATAAAGCATGAAAAATCAAGGAAAGCCGCATAGCCAAGATTCAGAAACTCAAAGTGATATGCCCATATTCTGGACATACTTTCTAAAAGCCTGTTGTATGCCTTTTGCAGTCGAAATCCGGTAGAAACACCAACGGCATCCTTGACTAAAGATATATCCTCTTTTTCAGGCAGATGAGGAATTTCTATCCCCTTTAAACCTTCAATCTCCTTGACTACCTTCTCCTTCCATTTAGCATAAAGGGCATCCCAATTCTGGTAATAAAAGCCTGCCCGTTCTGAAAAATCCTTTATCCTTTCTTTTATCTCATCGGGGTTATTCACAGCAATGGGGGAGATATACAGATAGCCGTTCAGCACCCGCTGGGCTATGCCCAGGGCTGGTGGGACAATAAATATCCGTGAATTGTAGGCTCCTAAGGCAGGTCCCCAACTCTCAGCCGTAATAACATCAAATGGGTATAATGGGGTGGTATGGTGCATAGTATCGCAAAACCAGAACCTTTCCTCAAATTCTCTGCGTTCCTCACTAAATAAAAGATAGTAAGGATACATCTCCGCCCAGCCTTCTGCACCTTCTGGTGTTTGGACATCAAATGGAGAAGGGAAACTCCGCTTATCTGTTTTTTGGCAAGTAGTCATCTAAAAACCTCCTTTTGTTGTAGTGTCGCGTCAACTTTGACATGTCGCAACAAATATTCTGGATTCCTGTTCCTTGCCTTCGCAGGGACAAGCTTCGCAGGAATGACAACAATCACCGAGTTGTCATTCCTGCGTAGGCAGGAATCTATCTTTATTTATCCGACACTTGAGAGTTGACACTACAGTAGTTCAAAGCTCTATTCTGACAAATATTGGGCATGGTTCAAATCAGAGTAACAAATTGGGCAAGCGATAGCGTGTCTGTATTTCCCTAATCCCCTCTTGAGAGGGATGGACGCTACTGCGGAGGAGGGTGCGTAATCCCTTAACAAGGAGATTAGGTGGTTGGGGGGGTTGTTCTTCTCTGTGCCTCTGTGCCTAATTTAATATTGTCAAAGTACTATATCACATTTTACCTTGAAACACAAGTAATAATTTATTTTTTGAGAAACTTGTTTGTACAATCGTGTTTATCTGTGGTTCAATCCCATGCCTGAGTAGTTACAAATATCAACCGGATAATACCTCCCTTGCATACTCCAGTGCAGCCATCCTGCCTGTTATCCTTCCCTCTGCTGCCCCTTCCTCTACTGCCTGAAGCAATCTTCCAATCAACGGGGATGAAGGCAGGCAAAGATATTCCATTAGATCGTGTCCATTTATCAGTCTTGGAGGGTTTGCGGAGGGTTGATGAGAATAAAGTTTTTCCATGAGATAGCAGACGGTTTCATAGTGTTTTTCAATCCCCTCTACACTTGATGCCGGACCCATGGTTGCATATCTGTCAGCCAAAGAAAGTAGCAGTACAGCTATCCCCTCTTGCTGGGTAGCCTTAAAAAATCTATACACAGCCCTGTCTGTTACCTTTTCAGCCTCAACCAGATACCCGGGTCTCATGTGATGTGTAACCATACATTTTAACGATTCAGTTTGCTTTGCAGAAAGTTTCATCCTTATTCCAATTATTTCCATCATATCTCCACTTTTCAGGTCATGTCCAAAAAACCTCAGCCTACCATTTTCTATACTGGCACAGGCTGGTTTTCCAATGTCATGCAAAATAGATGCTAACTTCAGCAGGCAATATCTGTTTGTTCCAGATATTTCTTCCTGCAGATATTTCTGAATATCCTGATGCCATTTGGGGAACAATTCTTCTAATCTGTGGCATATATCCTCAAGATGGAAAAGTGTTTGCAGTAGATGGTTCCAGACATCCAGATGGTGAAACTCATTTTGAGGTACATCCTTAGCAGCTACTATCTCCGGGATTATTTCCTTCAGCAATCCAAGATTACAAGTAAGGACAATATATGGATGGGCATATTCAACAGACATGATCAAAAACAATTCATAAACAATTCGTTCTATGGCAACCGTAGATATGAGATGAGCTAACTCTTTGATGATGGCAATGGACCCTGGAGTAATGGTAAATTGCAACTGAGCAGAAAACCTTACAGCCCGAATCAGCCGCAATGGGTCATCTATAATGCTATGCCTCCCAATAATCTGTATCCGTTTTTGTTTCAGGTCATCAAGCCCGTTTAATGGGTCAATAATACTACCCGGCTGAAGAAGATTTATGGCAAGGCTATTAATAGTAATGTCCCTTAGCTGGAGGTCATGAATGATATCTGTTCCTTTCAAGGGGGAAATATCGATGTAGGTTGTAGGCTGTAGTGGGGGGGCAGTCGGCAGGGAGAAGAAAGAAGAAGTCGGTATCTTTACTACCGACTGCTGACTGTCAACTGCTGACTGCTGACTGAATATAATCCTTGTGGTTTGCGTTTCCTGATCCAGAATAATCAGCCGTCCGCCAAATGCCGTAGCAATGACTTGCGAAAATGCAAGGGCATCCCCGCTGACTACGAAGTCATAATCATTGGAGGTAACGCCAAGAACCATATCCCTGACATATCCACCAACAAGGAATACATTCTGTCTATTTTTTTCAGCTATTTGAGTGATAGTATCAATAATTTGTGGATTAATCATTTAATTATTAGCATCCTGTAATATCTTCTTTGTAAGATTTCCAGTCCCACAGCCCACATCCAACACGCTTTCATTGTCTCTGATATCTAAAAGAGAAAAAAGCATATCAGCAGCTGAATTTTGAATTATTGATGTTTCCTTATACCGTTTGGCAATTACTGAGAAATTTTCACTATCCATATATTACTCTGTTGATTAAGTCGATTTACAAGAGTTTGGCATACTAAATATGGTATCCAGTGTAGACCGAACAACTATATATTGTATGCCAGAAATACTAAAAGGCATTAAATCAACAGAGTCATATATGACTCCGTTTATTTAGTCTCTTTTATAAAACCAAAAAAATACAATGATAAGTTCATATTTTAGCTTGAATTGCTTAAAAACATTTCAGAGATAGCGTTCTTAGAGATTACAGACTGTCAAAATCGCAAAAGATCT
>JAZDHC010000107.1:0-10184 GCA_043806395.1 Candidatus Desantisiibacteriota bacterium
GCATGGTTCAAAATTGTTCACCGCAAGGTCACAGATGATACGGAGAAGAACAACCCCCTAACCCCCTTTTTTAAGGGGGAATTAGGGAAATGCACACTCCTATTTGCTTGTCCGATTTATTACCCTGATTTGAACCATGCCCGTTTCTTGCAAGGAGAATATCTATAAACCCATAAAATTGAAGAGAGGGAAAATGCTCGTTGTAAACCATTAATAAAATTATCATGGAGGAAAAAAATCATGAAGGAATGGAAGAAACTTCTGTATATCGTGTCAATATTCTTGGGTTGTTTCTATTTGCCAATAGAAAATCTGCGGTTTATCAATGCGGTTTTTGAGGCTCTTAGCCTTGTAAAATGGTATAGTTGTGAACATGTGTTGTTGTGTCTTGTGCCTCATGGGGTTTTGCCTTACAAATACTCCCGCTTTTACTCGCAGGGGTGCTTGTTTCCGGGTTCTTATTGGGCAGGGTCGGGCATGAAGGGATTATTCCTTCAAGATTTGTAGTCATGTTTGTCGGGGGGAATTCCTTATGGGCAAATTTCTTCTCATCAATCGTAGCGGCATTTATGTACTTTGCCACACTCACTGAGGTGCCAATTCTGCAAGGTCTTATTGGTTCAGGCATGGGTAAGGGACCTGCACTGGCAATGCTTCTGGCAGGGCCAGCACTCAGTTTACCGAGCATGCTTGTTCTTCAGAGCATTATGGGAACGAAAAAGACGGTTGTTTATGTTTCTTTAGTGGTAATTATGGCAACGATTTGCGGGATGGGGTTTGGTTGGATGGTGAGATGAAAAGTAACTATTCACCACAGAGGCACGGAGATTTTGGCAAAAATTGACACCCCTTCTTATTCTTCAGCCTTTCTTCATCTCCTATAAGACACCGTATAAGCAATCGTCTCTTCTTTGCCAGGCAATACCTCAACCTCAAAGGAGAGCGTATCTGCGCTTTTTTTAACAGATTTATGGGTACTGCGGATAACATTCCATGTTCCCCAGGTATGTTCCACAACCTCTACGGTTATTTTTTCTTTCTTGCTGTTTAATATCTTAATCTCATAATCCTCTTCCACGGTTTCTTTGGATAATACCCTTCTGTCCCTTACCTCCCTTTTTGCCGTAACATCAAAGGCATCACCAAGGCAAAGGGTTACGACCTTATCAACAGGGGTGTGTTCCAGAATGTTTTCCCCAACAAACTGCAAAAAGCCCTCCTCGTCCTGTTTGTAAAACCGTATCTTCCCTTTGGGCAAGGGGATACCCAGACCGCTCTGGTTTTCATTCTTAAAGGAAAGCATTCCTCTGGCATTTTTTGCTGATTTTGTGTAATCATAATTGAATGTCCTTTTAACCGCAACATCCTTTTGAGGAAAAAAGCCCAGCTGAGTTGTTTGATTGTTATTGAGTGTAGCCGGGGTTTTTATGGTGTATAGATAATACTCTCCCAGATTTTCCTGACTATTATATTCCCCCCCTGCCTCAGACATAGGGGCAGCTGCCATCATCCTCTTCATTTCATATCTCTGGACAGGCATATCCTGTATCCTGAATGGATTTCCTGCTACTAATTTTATCCTTGCCTGCGGAAATTTTCCACCACTTTGATTATCTATGGTTGCCTTGGCTGAAAGCTCTATGGCTGTATCATTGTTATTAATAACAGCCGTATAGTCGCATTTCCAGCTTATTCCAGAGGTAAGATACCGGAGGGTTAAGAGTTGGGGTAATGCTGTGTCCTCGCTAATCCTGCACACAATGGTAGGCGTGGTCAGCAATCCATCCATCTGGTTTGGAAGGCTGATGTTGGCAATCTCACCAATGGCTATTAATTCTACCTTAAGCTTGTCCCTTAAAAATATCCATTGCTGATCAAAACTAAGCAGACAACCCTCAAATGTTTTTCCGCCTTTAAGGTTGACAGACACTGTTCCATTGACACAATTTGCCAGCAATTTACTGAAGTCTGAAAGGTCGTATTCATAACTTTGTTGCAGGACAGAGACTGGGGATATAGAGATGCTGCTTGGGTCAAGTTGTGCTGGAAGGTCAGAAAGGGTAATCAATCCTGTCCCCTGTTTTGCCTTAAAAGGTCTTACCTCTTTAACCATAGCCAGATCCTGAGAATAGATGGTAATATCAATACCCCTGTCTAACTGGGCATAGGCAATAGTTGTTGAAAATAGTAGCATATTAAGCAATAAGAATCGTAACATTTTGTTCCTCCTTGTGATTAGCTTGTCATTTCTTGTATTATAACATATTAATCAAAAATTGTCCAATAATATTTGTGGGACACTGAATATTTGATAAAACAAATTTGAATTTTACATTACCCCATAAAACTGCCAGTAGGAGGGTGTAGAATGGGCAAGAGGGCATGTATTAACCCTGTCTTATTGCCTCACATGGTGAAATTTTAGCGGCAGCCATGCCAGGATAATATCCGCAAAGCGAAAGTGGAACACAAATAATCCCTGACCAGAACAAGGCATTTAATAAGATATCAAATCTACACCCTCCAATCAAGCCTACGAAAAGACAGGACAACCCCCCACCCAGACACAAACCATACATGGAAAGCAGAACCCCTTCCAGCAAAAAGAGATAGAATATATCATCTCTTCTTGCCCCACAGGCACGCATGATCCCTATCTCTCGGTACCTTTGCCGTATGGAGAGCATAATCAGGTTTATTATCCCACCACCTGCCATTAGCAGGGTTAATACCCCTATCCCAAGTGTAATCATCCTCGCTGTAGCCTTCTGCTGCTTCATCATGTCTAATAACCCTTCTGCTGTTGAAACCATAAATCTTTCATCTCCATGGAAGGGTTTTCTTTTATCTGTTCCATGCTTTTTACTCGGAAATCTTTTCTTCAGCATCCGTTCTACATCTTTCCGTAAAACCTCAGGATTCCCATTTGTCAGCATCACTATTTCAAAATTCTTTTTCTCTGGCTGCACCACATCGTTATAGATAGACAGGGGAATAATTATCCTTGCCTCAGCAACATCTATTTCCTTGACTATCCCAATTACCCTGAGTTTATCCTCACCAATCTTTATACTCGTTCCAACCCTTATCCCTAACCCTTCCTTGAGGGCAGTATTAATCACACACACCTTTAGCCTTTTTTCTTCATCACCCATATTGATAAATCTTCCCCGTTCTGTCTTCAAGGAATGAACTGTTTTGTATTCAGGCAAGCTGCCTATAATACTCACAGCCTCTTTGCTTTTCCTCAAATATTTTATTCTTTTTTGTTCGCAAGATTCATAAGAAACTAATGGGAAATAAGAGGAAAGGAAGAAAAAATCCTGCAGATGAACATTTTCATCCCTCACCCAGATAGAGATCATTTGACTGCCAAGGTTACTAAGTGAAGCGACGCTTTCCTCTGCTCTTTTTGAGGCATGATACAGATTAAGTGTAGCACTCAAGATACCTATGGCAATACATAGGATGATAAGCCCACTCCTTAGCTTAAAATTGAATAGATCCTTTCGGGCTAAATAAAAATAATCATACAATTTCATTAGAAATTTGTCCATCTTTGAGATGATATGTCTTTTTTGTTCGTTCAGCCACTCCCTTGTTATGGGTAATAATCACCACAGTCATCTTCTTTTCTTCATTAAGCTTGCAGAGTATGTCCATAACCTCTTCGGCTGAGGTTGAATCTAAGTTTCCTGTAGGCTCATCTGCCAGGATAAGCCTGGGTGAATTTACTAATGCCCTGGCAATGGCTACTCTCTGCTGCTCGCCGCCAGATAATTCAGAGGATGAGTGTCCAATCCTGTGCCCTAATCCTACCTGTTCAAGACATTTCTTTGCCATTTCTTTTCGTTCATCTTTTGGGCATCCCCTGTAAATTAATGGAAGTTCTACATTCTCCAAAGCATTGAACCTTGGCAATAGATGAAATGCCTGAAAGACAAACCCGATTTTTTCGTTACGAAGCAAGGACAATTCATCATCACTTAGCAGCAAGACATCCCTTCCGTCCAGAATATACCTGCCACTTGTAGGTATATCCAGACAGCCTGTAATGGATAGGAGTGTACTCTTGCCGCTTCCAGATGGACCCATAATCGAGACAAACTCGCCTTCATTAATATTAATACTGACACCCTTTAACGCCTCGACCCTTGACTCGCCTAATTGATAAACCTTGGTAATGTTATTCATCTCAATCATTTAGCCACCTCCTTAGCCTTCATCCCTTCCTTCACCTCTTCTGGATACTGCACCACTACCCTTTCCCCGCTTTTGAGCCCTTCCAACACCTCAATCTGATCAGTAGTCCCCTCGCCAATGGTTACCTTTTTCTTCTTTATTCTCCCATTTTCCACCACCAGCACACAATCCTCTTCATATAATGCCTCAGGTGGAATTACAATGCCGCTTGCTTGTTTTTCCTTGATAATAATCTCACCAGAAAGCTCCATCCCTATCCTTAACCCCTCAGGGTTAGCAATGGAGCATACAACCTCCCATCCACCATCTTTTTCACCTTTGTCATCCTTGCCGCCAACCGTGTAGGCTGGTATTACCTTTAGTACATTGCCCTTAAATGTCTTACCAAAAGCGTCTGAGTTTAATTCCACTGGCTGCCCTATCTTGACCAAGAAAAAATTAGCCTCTTTCAGGCTGCCTCTGGCGATCAGTTCAGATTGGTCGCCAACACTTAAAAGCAGCGTTCCATATTCCACCTTTTGATTTTTTTCTATAGCCGTCTTTCTGACTATACCGCTAATAGGGGAATAAACCACACAGTTTTTAATCTGCTCCTTCAGGTCATCGATTTGCTGACAAAGTGAAGGAACCTCAACCTCAAGTTCTTTCTTTTGATCTGTAAATTTTTTGGTTAACTCTTCGATTTCACGCAAAACCTTATTCAGGTTCATCATGGCCTCTTTAGCCTCTAACCCCTGCTTTTCCACCTCTCGATAAGCAATTGCCTGTTTGGCATACAGCTCTTTATTATCCTCGAGTGCCTGTTCCGCCTGTGCCAGATTCCACTCCATCTTTTTCCTTTCCTCATCCTTTTCAATCTTCTCGGTGTGTCTGGAAATATCCATCAGAAGTGCCAGTTTTTTTCTTGCCTGCTCAAGGTTAAGCTCCTCCTTTTTCAGGGTATTAACCAGCTCATCCCTTCTCAATTCAACCAATATTTGTCCAACTACTACAAAATCACCAGTTTTGACAAACACCTTATCAACCCTTCCTTTTTCCACAGAACTGGTGATATTTACAACCTCTTTTTCCTGCACCTTTGTAGACAATCCAATCTTTTCACATATTTTGCCTCTGCCTGCTGCAACGGTGGTTACCTCAGGTATCTCCTTTTGTTGATTAAGGTTGTGGTAGATATTGCATAATATCCAGCCAATGATGATAAAGAGCAAGCTAATGAATATTTTAAAGAATACCTTCTTGGTAAGCATGGTATAACTCTCCTGTGGTTTTAAGTAGTTTTATATGATCAAGGAACATATCTATCTGTTTCTCAAGGATGGTTTTTTGCTTATTAAATACATCCCTCTGGTATTCCAGAAGGTCTTTAGCCGGGATAAGTCCACGACCATGCCGGATCTTTCCTATCTCATAAATCTTCTCTGCCAGACCTATCTCTTTTTCCAACACACCAATCCTTTGCTCCTTATCCTTAATCTCATCCATGGTGGTGGTAATTTCTATGCTGGTATCTTTAATCAACTTATCCATCTCAATCTCTTGTTTGGCAAGCTCATTTAAGGCTAATTTTATGTCCTCTTTTCTTACCCCTTTGTCATACAAGGGGCATTTAATAGAAGCCATAACAGATTTCTCTGTTGTCTCTCCTTCCTTTTTGACATTAAACGAGGGGATAAGTACAGGATAATTCCTTGTCTCTGCCTCTTTCAGCCTTCTTTTTGCCAGCTCAATCTCGATATGTTTGGTCTTGATTTGCGGGATACTTTTCAGAAGGTCAGGTTGATTAGCCTCACCCTTTAAGACAGAAGAGCATTCGTGTAACCTCTTGATGTCCAAAAAACTATCACTGCCCTGCTCAATTCTAACAGTCTCAGTGCCCAGCAGGGAATAAAATCTGAAAACTTGAGCCTTCTTGTCCTTCTTCAAGCTCTCCATCTCGGCCAAAACAGATGATATTTGCAGTTCCATCTGAAAGATATCCATCTCAGGGATAAGCCCCTTTTCGAGCTTAAGCCTTGCTATCTCAAGGTTAGCCTGCAAATCCTCAAATTCCTTTTGTTTTATATTAAGGCTTGAGTCTATTCTTTGCAAATCACAGTATGAATTGATTACGCTATAGATTATTTCATCTATCCTTTCAGTCAGGCTTAGGTTGGCGATATTTAGCTGTAGTTGGTTATCATACAGGGGATTTTTAATGTTCTGGCGTTGATACCCTGAGATAGGCTCTTCTGACTCTAAGCTCAATTCCCATTTATCCTGGCTTTTTGTCCTTAACACCTCGGTTGTTTTAAGATTTAATTTTATCTTACCACCAAATATATGCGGTCTTGAGATAGATGTAGATAATTCAACAGACGGTTTTTCTTTGGTAGTAGTTTGTTCCTTCCGTTCCCCATCCTCATCTTTTATCACAGTGGTTTTCCATGATTTTTCGCCAATTATTCCTGCAAGCCCAATCTCAGGATAAAACTCTTCCTTTTTAGCCTTAACAAGATTGGTCTCCTCATTGGCTAATGACAGTTGCTCTGATTTCAAGTCAAGATTATACTCAAGTGCAATCTGAATAAATGAATGCAAGGAAGATCCTTCGGCATTTGCCTTGTTTGTCTGCAAGAGGAAAATGAAAATGAAAATGAAGATGAAGATGTAGATAATGATAATGTAATAGTAGCTCCATCTTCCAGCTTGAAGTCTGCGATATTTATTCATGTTTCACCGCTATGGCTGGAGGGATATTGTCCGCTTTCATGGCGGGGTAAATACCGCCAATTATACCAATAATCCCTATTGCAAAAACACTAAGAACCAACCCATACCATGGAATCACCATCTCCCATCCTGTATACTTACCCAAAAGAGATACGGTTAACAATCCTAACACTATTCCCCCTATTCCGCCTTTACCAGTAATAATTACCCCTTCTTTAAGAAATTGAAAAAATATATCTCTTTTCCTTGCCCCTACTGCACGACGAATACCTATCTCAGCGGTACGGGTAGCAACAGAATACAACATCATACTTAAAATAAAAATAATGCTTCCAATTACGCTTATACCTCCAACCATTGTAATAAGAATATTAACGGAGTGAAAATGCTCTTCATATGTTTCAAGAAGACGCTTTTCAGGATATATCAAAAAATGTTTATCTTTTCCATATCTTTCTTGAAGAATAGATAGAATTTTGTTTTTGACTCTGAGAATCTCATAATATCTTGGACCAAGAATAGCTTTGTATTCCTTGCTTCTTTTTTTAGATTTTTCAATATCAGCTGTTGAAAGATTTTCCCACAATTCTTCTCCATTTTTTTCTATGTTTTTATCTCCTTGACGATCTAATGTAATTGTAATAAATATATCGTGAAAAATTTTATGTTGTTCGTGTACAGGTGTACATTTTTGAAAAACAGTATAGGGAATAAATATCGTAGAATTTATGCTACTATAGAAATTCCATGCTTCATTATCATCACCAATACCCATATCACTGATAAATGGTAATAAAAAAGGTTTACTTGTTTTAAGACAACCGATAACCGTAAAGGTTTCATTTGGATAGCATTCTAATTTTATCTTTTTATTAATTATTTTTTCTCTACCTAAAAGCTGATAAGGTGTATTTCCTATTACACAAACCTTTCTTTTCATTTTCATATCTAATTCATTAATAAATCTTCCATGTATTAACTCTAAATTTTGTACAAGCTTATAATCAGGAGTAGTTCCTATTACATATACAGGTGGCAGAAATCTCCTCCATTCATCAAAACTTTTCAATTTTCCACCTACCATACACATGTCACCAATACTTGTCTCTTGAGCTACTATTGTAATATTTTTTATCTCTTTACACTGTCTTTTAATATATGAAATATTTTCTTCTATCCATGGAGTTACTATTCCTATTGATTTAAGCCTTTTATCATCACAAGCTTTGTAGATATGTGGACATAGTACTAATCTATCTGCTCCCATCTTTTCGATAGCTTTTAGTACCTCATTTTTTTGTGTTGAGAGGATAGAAAATAGCATAAATATACAAAATATAGTTACAGAAATAAACAAAATAGGCAATAAACTGAAGAATCTTTTAATTATTCCAGACATTAAATTATCTCTCCTTTTTTATTACAAGGGAAGGAGATATTATTTCTCCTTCCCTTGTTGGACATTATTTTTTTGTTGATACAGAAGTAGTTATCGAGGCTGTAACCAGAATGTATATTTCCAGTGGTACCAGCGTATACGTCCTGTCTGTGTATCTTCTGCTCTACAGTAATCCATCTTTGCCCATGCTGTTGCCTTACCAGAGCCAAACCTTCCCATATCTACTTTTGCCTTACCTCCATATAACTCGAAATCTTTTTCTACATTTTGAACTTTCGTCACCCCTGACTCGTCTCCACCACAGTCGGGATGCCAGATTACATTATATACTCTTGCTGCTGCCTCAGCCTTCCCCTCTGGCACCGTCGCCATACAAAATCCTACCACTGCAACACCCAACACCATCATACTTAATTTCTTAATCATTTTACTTGCCTCCTTTTGAGTTAGAACAAGGAAAAGGCAGCACCTTCTCTGCTCTTGTGCGTCGCACACAGAGCAGGTGGGCACATGCTCCCTTGTTTCGTTAATCGTTAAAAACATTGAGAAATGAACTCTTTTCAGAGGCAAGTTACATCGGATGGAGTCGCCAGAGATAAAAAATCGTTAATAAACATAGGGTATGAACAAGTTTGTAGGGTAGGCATTGAATATCAAGAAAGACAGGATGATAAAAAATTATCCTTGCATTATTGGAATCATATAAATCCCTAAAAGTTACATTATAAGTTTGGAGTTTGGAGTTTGGAGTTTGGAGTTTGGAGTTTGCATTCTTTATCTTTTCTCCTTAGCAGAATTTAATAATATTAATTATACCACATTTTTTAGAAGCTGTCAAGTGTTTTTTTGCAAAAAAATCAGCAATTCTCACCATGAGCGTTGCATAAGACAAAAGCTTATTATAGTGAACAACAAAAATAACCCTAAAATCACACAAAACCCTTAGTGTCTCAACAACCTTAAACTGACGCAATGGTAGTAATTCTCAGTTTGATATTTTTCCACCGCAGAGACGCAGAGTCGCAGAGAAGAAACGCTGAATGAAGCATATAAATGACTCTGTTGATTTAATGCCTTTTAGTATTTCTGGCATACAATATATAGTTGTTCGGTCTACACTGGATACCATATTTAGTATGCCAAACTCTTGTAAATCGACTTAATCAACAGAGTAATAAATTCTCTGCGACTCTGCGTCTCTGCGGTTCATAATGAGAATTACTGCCTACCGACAATTAAGAGTTGTTGAGACAATAGGTTTATCGCTTTCATTCCACATCAGAGTATGTATTAGTTTATCTTGTCCCCTGAAGGGAGGATAGGGCTCTGCTGAGGAGCAACTGCCAGAGGTGCTACCTCCCGAGCGTTCTTCAGACCACATACGGAGTATGTCTTTAGTAGGGAACTGGTATGCCCGTTCCCTACTTTAGAGGAGAGGATTAAACACATACTCTGGAGTGGTTAAAGCGATAAACCTTCTTCATTATATGTTAGAATGTTCTGCAACGATGACAAAGAGCCTTTTATTTTATGGTGGAAAAATAGACATGTATCCACACAGTTCCCAGTAGAGCCAAAATAATGGCTATTGCCTTCCTTTAATATATCATATATTATCAGGTATGTCAATGAAAATCAAAGTACCTGACTTCGAAAATATCCATCGCAGGCAGAACATAAATTCTTGTTGACTTCAATCCCTAAAGCTGCTATACTCACTGAGTTCATAAACTGTGATTTTCGATTCATCTTGTAAGAAGAACCCACGAATAACACGAATTGACACGAATCAAGAAAAAAGATTCCATATTCGTGATAATTCGTGAAGATTCGTGGGAAAAATTATTCCTAATCATCAAGTTAAAAATCG
>JAZDHC010000108.1:0-19885 GCA_043806395.1 Candidatus Desantisiibacteriota bacterium
GTGTTTGCAGCCTGAAGAATAATATTTATCTGCTGGTCAGATACTTCCTGAGAAGTAAACGACCTGATACTTCGCCGATTGTTAATCGTTTGTATCGTTTCATTAAGCGGAAAAACTGAATCATTGTTTATCATAAGTTACTCCTTTCTTCTATCCAATAAATATTATACTCTATCAAACTACTTCTTGTCAACTAAAAAGTACTTGACAATTATATATGAAACTGATATGCTCTTTTTAAGGTTAAAAAAGTGAGGTGTAAAATGCAAAATTTAATTGATTTTCAAAGCAAAAGAGAAATATATACTTACAGTATTACAAAGGACATCATTTTTACATTA
The DNA here is from genome assembly GCA_043806395.1 of Candidatus Desantisiibacteriota bacterium. Classification (GTDB taxonomy): domain Bacteria; phylum UBA9089; class CG2-30-40-21; order CG2-30-40-21; family CG2-30-40-21; genus CG2-30-40-21. Next base: position 342 of record JAZDHC010000108.1, read on the forward strand.
TTAACCTGTGGAATTTATGGCATTTTCTGGCAGTTTCGACAAATGAGAGCTATGAACTATCTCCTTGAGAATGAAAAATATAGCCCGATAAAGTGGTTTTTTCTTGTCATTATAACCTGTGGTAAATTCCCCTCGCCGAGTCCTTACCCTAAAAACTATATCCTATCCCTGTCGTAAAATTATACGCTGGCTTTGTATCTTCTTTCTTTGTATAATGAGAGGTTGCGGTTAAAGATAACCGATTGCCGAGTGGATAATTAAGGTTTACAGATAAATCTTGAGTCAATTTATCTGCCTTTAGGAAACCAACGGTAGTATTTAGAGAATACGGTTTGGTTTTGCCACGCAAGGAGGTATTGAAGGTATGGTTATAGCTGTCTGATTGTGGTGAGCGACTTTGGGAATAAGCATAACCAAAGCCGAGATAATTGGTGATAGGCAGGCTAAAAGAAAAACCACCGGAGGTTGATTTCACCTTTTCGATTCCGGCAAGGTTATATCCATAGTTTAAGTTAACCGGCATATCTCTATTTAAGGCTTTCAGCGGATAGCTTAAATTAGTCTGGATATTTTGTGTTTGTGAGGTAAGTTTACCGCCTTCTTCAGCCTTATTTTGTCCTAAGTCTATACCTGCAGAAATTTTAGCCACATTATACCGAACCCCTGTGTTTGTCTGCCAGGAGAGTTTATCCGACTCTTTTGATATGCCTATCCCTTGAGTAAGAAACAAACTATTGGTTAATTTAGCCGCAGAGGTAAGATTCAAATTATGGTGGTCAGTCTTGCCTGAATTTGCCTTGGATTGCGATAAACCATAAGAGAGGTTGACATTAGATGTTTTTGATTGTTGTGGTATATAGGTGTGAGTAAGATTGATATTGCTGTTGCTGGCTTGCACACCTTTTGAATTTGTTTGATTTAATGTCCATGAGATGTTTGTCGTCTTCAGTAACTGATACGATAGATTGAGGTTATTTCCTAAAGAGGAGGATGTGTTTTTTGTGCCGCTGTTTGTTTTACTTTCATTGGTATTGTATGATACTCCTGCGGCTGTATTAAGTTTGTCTGATACTTTAAAATTAAGGTTTGTCTGGCAGGCTTGTTGTGTAATTTTTGTAGAGTTGCCTGCGGATAAATAATTATTTGTCAGGCTGGAAGAAATAGCTGTATTCATAGACACCTTATCATTAATTGGCATGTCAAAACCACAGGATAGCCCTGAATTTTTTGTCTTTTTATCATTGAGTATATCCTTTGTGTTAGCTCGATTTAAGGTCGCATTCCAGTTTATACGGTTTAATGCCTTACCTCGCAAGCCAAATGAAATATTCTCTGTGGCTGTTTTTTGGGTTATGGTGCCTGCATCGTTAGAACGATTATTATTATTTGAGTAGCTGATATTTATGGGTAAATTCTTTATTAATCCAAGTCCAAGAGAAAAAGATACACCTTCCCCCTTATCTGTCTTGAGTTTGTCCCCCACAATCGTATTCTTCTCTGAATTGGTTGTCTTAAAGGATATAGGACAATTTCCTTTTTGCATACTTAATCCTAAGGACATATTCTGAGTATCGCCGTTAATGAGTTTTTGATTATTGAGAGCAATGTCACCAGTTAGCCCGAATACCGTACTAAAGGCTAATGATGATAATGAGTTAAGCGTAGTAGCCTGTCTCCCCTGGGTGTCTTTGGTTATTTGACTGCCTAAATTCAGTCTGCCGGAGAGTTTTATCGGTAATTGTTGCAGCTTCTCTTTGGATACTTCTTGCAGGATAACTTGTTGTGCTTGTTGCGGGATATTTCTGATTACCTGCACCTGAGCAAAGGAAATATTCCAGGACAAGCATAAATAAATTATGACAAAAATTATTTGCTTCATTTACCCTTCTCCTTTTCTGCCTGGGCAAAGTCCGAATACCGTGATGGATTATCTGATGTATCCACTGCCCTTATTTTATAATACAACCCTTCTTTGCCGACTTTATTAATAAATTTTTCCTCAATGACTAATTTATCGGTTATCTTTTTATATAGCCCGGTGGGTAAATCGCAGGTATAGACCTCATAGCCTGCCAAATCATCTACAACTACCGTATCCCAGGTTACCATAGTATACTTTTGCTTTTCCACATAGATTGCCTTTAGATTTTTAGCTGTAGGTGGTGAAATAATATCTGCTGATATAACATAAAATTTATCGCTAAGTCCACTTTCATTACCGCCAGTATCAATAGCCGAGACCTGATAGAAATATCGCTTACCCTTTTTTACATTTGCATCGATATAGGCAAGCGTATCTGTACCGAGTTGTTTTAATAACAATGGCTTATCTGTTTCACCACGATAGAGTTTGTAACCAGCCGCATCCGAGGATAAACATATCTGCCAGCTAATCTCTACCTTGCCATCTTCTTGTGAGCGGGCATAGATACTTTTTGGGCTAAGTGGTGGCTCATCATCAAGAATATCGCCTTTAACCCATACCTTTTGGCTCTCATTGAACGAATTATCCACACAGGATACACCCCAGTAGTAGCCTTTACCCGGTATTATCCATCTTTTATGGTATGCCTCATCCTTGTATAGCAACTCTTTTATTGGTTTTTGAGTAATCTTCATAGCCGTATCTGTGCCGGCACCACGATATAGATTAAAGCCCAAAAGGTCTTCCTCTTTTGCCCCAATCCAAGTTATCTCCACCATATGTGTTTTTATGTCGTACTTAAATTTTACATCCTTTGGTGATGCAGGTGGCTCCGTATCCTTGACTAAGCCAGAATAAGCAGAGGTATGTTTTGACTCATTTCCTGAGCTATCAACTGCCACAATTCTATAAAAATAGGTTTTACCGGGTATTACATCTTTATCTTCATAATATGGGAAATCGCATGGTAGCAGCTCTTTATTTATCTTCTTAAACTCAGCATCTTCTTGCAAGGTTTCACCGCGATAGATGTTGTAACCTTGTAAATCTAACTCAAGGTTCATCTTCCAGGCTAAGACTATTCTATCTTCCTGTGGTGCAATAACTCCACCCTCTGGCATAACTGGTGGAGTTTTGTCAACCAGTGCAATAATTTCAGTATAATTACCTGGTTTTGACTCTTTACCTATCAAATCCACTGCTGTAACGAAATATTGATATTTCTTACCATTTTCCACCTCACGATCCACCCAGAATGTCTTATCATCCTGCCAGAGTAACAACACCTTATTTGCCTTTTCAAACTCACCATCTTCTTTACGATAGATATTAAATCCTACGGCAGTATAATCAAATCCTTTAACAGGCAGTTCCTTATAGTTCCAGGTTACCCTTATTTCGCTATCCCCTGCCTGACCAGATGCCTTAAAAGGTGGCTCCGGGATACGAGCCTCTTTTACGGTTATGGTTTTTACGAATTCCACTATCTCTTTATCAAATATGTCCAAAAACACTATTTTGTAAGTATATTCTTTGCCAGAGGTTACATCTTTATCCACGAACAACCTGCCTAACACCTCGGCTAATTTGGTATTGACAATGGAGAATGCGGCTATAAGGTTTCTATCCCGTAATATTCTTCGAACAACCTGATACTCATCCTCGCCTTTGGTTGCCTTTTTAAGCCAGTCGTATAAATCATCACCAATAAAATTCCTGAATTCCAATGGGTCATTAATAGCCTTTATTGGTTGTTCTGTAAGTAGTTGCCAGAGTTTATCCTGCTTTTTATAGACCATAAACCCATCTGTCAACTCAGGTATCTTGCCTATCATAATATAGACCCTATCCTTCTCCGTGAGTAAGAATGCAGGTGGTGACTCCCGAATTACCTGCTGGGCAAATCCAACCCCACTACTCAAAACAAGGAGTATCCCCAAACAAACAATTTGTTGATTAATCCTTCTGTTTATCATTTTTTTATTACCTCCAAATATTTTACCATCATAGGATTATCTATGACTCCAGTCATCTTTTCCCATTGCGTTATAAGCTCCGGCAATTTGTTGTTCTTCTTATAAATCCTGATTAATCCCTCATAAGCAAAATTGCATTCCTTATCCAATTCAATTACCCGCCTGTATAAGTTAGCTACCTCAATCTCATTACCCAGATTCTCCTGACAAACTGCCATATTCAGATAGGTATCTTTTTTCCCTTTATCTGCTGCCTTTACTGCCTTTTCCCAGAATATCAAGGCAGTTTTATAGTCTTTCTTATCCTGATATATCAATGCTATCTCACAAAGGAGTGCTTCTATGTATTTGTGGTCATCCAGAAAGTCTTTGAGGTCAGCAAGAAGTTTATTCTTATCTTCTCCACGAAGTTTTATTAATAGATTCAGGCTTTCTTCTAATATCTTTTGTGGCTCTTCCAATTCCTTTGCAGCCTCAGACAATTCACCCAATTGCCCAAAATCCATCTCCCCTCCCCCAAGCCCATTAAATCGGACAAATAAACTGCCTCTTATCTCCTCTGTCTGCCTTAATGCCTTCTCAATAGCAAATTTTGTATAATACAAAGATTCTGTCCCGGCTTTCTCACCAAACCATAAGGCTAATTTATAATAAGGTAATGGTGCGGTTGCTTTCAGGTCACAGGCTTTATTAAAATATGTAGTCGCTGAGGCGTGAGATTCCTTTTCGGATAATAGCCCCAGTTTAATATAGGCATACGGTTCATCCCCTCTGATATTAATCATCTCTTTATAGGTTATTTCTGCCTGTGTTAGAGAGCCTTTTTCTTCATATAACCTGCCAAGTTCCTTTAGAATTATCAAATTATCGGAATTTTTCCCCCTTGCCTCTACAAAGACACTTAGAGCTGAATCGATATCCTTTTGTTTTTCGTATGTATTAGCTATACCACGATATGTCTCTAAATCCCCTACCCTTATTTTAAGAACGGCTTTGTAAGTATTTCTTGCCTCTTCATACTTACTCTCACTAACATAAAATTTTGCAATCTTAGTCAGAATCTCTGTATCATTTGGATAATATTTAAGCAGTTCCTGATATGTTTCTCTTGCCTCTTTATATTTATAGCCGGATGATTGTATTTCGGCTATGCGTTCGTAAATTCGCTTTTCTTTGGGAAATTGTATTTTTATTTTTTTATATAACTCCATAGCATCATGTGCCTGACGGTTCATTCGATATAATGAGCCTAAATTCAAGGCAATCTCTAAATTATCAGGGCAATATTTGTACAATCTCTGGAATATTTCTAACAGTTTTCCTTGATCCTTTTTTTGGTGATAACATTCGGCTAATATTGATAATAGCTCTCTGGAGTCAGGTTTGAGTTTCAATCCTTGCCGAGCTATTTCTTCAGCTCTATCGTACTCTTTTAATTTAATTAAAACCATAGTCAAATTTTGGTATGTTTCAAACAGAGGGGAATAATTAAGTGATGATAAAAAATATTCCTTTGCCTGAGTCAGGTTATCTTGTTTGTAAGCCTCTGTGGCTAATTGAAAGTAAGAGCTGGCTAATGCCTTTTTTACTTGCTCATTCTTTGAGTTTGTTTGATATACCTCATTAAAACAAGCTATAGCCTCTTTATAATTTTTCATTTGATAACAAGAACTACCTTTTTGAAACAAATAATCTGCCAAGAAGTTATCCTTATACTGATTATCTTGCTTTTGCTGAGGTTGTTGTGCAAAACATACTGGTTGGCAAATTAATAAAATCAATCCAATAAAAATTATTTTTCTCATTATTTAATTACACCTAATTTTTTATTTATCCGATATTCTTTCCCCTCTTTTGTTTTTATTGCCACTTGATATAGATATATTCCTGAGGCTATATTATCTAAATGCCAGGTATAGGTATAAACCGGCTGCTGGCAATTAATCTCTTGATACCCAATCTCTTTTACCAATTCGCCGGCTATGTTGTATATATTTATCTTTGCATCTAAAAGCTCTTCATTGCAATCAAATCTAATGGTGATACGGTTTGTATTTGTTGGATTAGGATAGGCAAATACATTGAGGATATTAGATTCAACTTGCTGGCTAAATTCAACCTCTAATGCCTCCTCTTTGCCTAAGATTATGTTTTTTTCATTTATTACAGATCCATTTTGTGCTATTTTTATCGTATATTTAGCTGGTAGAAGCCCTTTGAATTCAAAATTACCACTAATATCAGGCTTTGTTGTTGCTATCAATCTATCTTCAAGATATAATCCGACAAGCGTATCTTCTTGTAATGCCATTGCTGAAGATAACTTCGTTGCCGTTTTCGCAGGTATCATGCCAGTAATTGAGCTTAATCTATAACCTACAGGCAAGGTGAATCTGAAATTCACCATTGGTACCTCTATCTCTGTCCAGATAGAATTCATCACACCTTCTGTCGTAAATGCACTGGCATCTACAGTATAAGTCTTACAAGGAAGATGGAATATAGCAAATTTCCCCTCAGTTACCGTAGTAGTAGCCATTGTTTCTATCCCCTTCATAACTATAATCATCGGTCCTGTAACAGGTTCATCAAGTAGCGTTACTACTTCACCAGATAATACGGATATTATGATTAATGTTGCCGTCGCAGGTGTTGACCAACTGCCGAGATTATCGCAAACAGAGAATGATATGCTGTGCGTACCGACAGCCAATGTGGATGTTCCAAAGCCTGCCAGTTGACTCAATGTGCCGGCAATATCAGATTGCCAGAGATAGGCAGTGATGGTGCCGTCTGCATCTGTGCCTGTGCCGACAAAATCAACCGTAGTACCGTAAGTTGCCATGGTTGGTGTAATGCTGGTTATGCTTGCTGTCGGTGGTTGACTGGGTAACTCGTGAACCGTGATGTAATCCGTTTTAATTATACTAACCGTACCATCTTGTCCTCCAGCTAAAAGGAAAACAGTGTAAGTTCCTGCATCTTCGTAAGCATGTATTGGATTTTGCACATTGGAATAATCCTCATCACCAAAGTCCCAAAACCAAGTGGTAACAGAACCGACTGATAAATCAGTAAAGTTTACTGTAAGCGGACTTATACCAAAAGTAGGGGTACCAATAATATCTACATATAAAGTTACCTCCGGTGCATCTATTAGTGCTGTTGTTGCTTTTGCTCCCCATTCATCACATACTTCAAACCAGTATTTAAAATCCTTCCCAGTAGGGAGTTTTGTTGGATAGGTATAAATCCCATTATCAAAGACACGCATACTAAAAGGGCTGCCGGATATTTCTGCAGTACCTTTTAAGATATGCACTTTAGGGTCAGATTTTGGCAAGTGGTTATCAATATCAATGTATTTTATTCGAAAGATAAATTCTGTTAAGGCAGTATCTTTTTCTGGATGCACTCCATCTGATTCATAATTTGGCTCACCCGTCCAGGCAAGTGTAGGTGAAGTATTGACCACATGACCATTTCTTGTTTCTGTTGGAGTTCCTATTGCTTGTGTATTACAAAAATCATATGCCTCAAAATAGTAGGAATAATCAGTCCCAGCAGGAAGCGTGATAGACCTTTCAAAAATTGCACCTGTGCTATAACTCCCAGAAACATATGCCATGGTAAACGAACCATAGATTGTATTGTCTTTTAAGATATGAACCTTAGGATAACCATCTGTTGGTTGGTTATTATCTGCATCCTGATATTTTACTCGGTAAATAAAAGTTGTTTGGTTTGGTATCCCTTCTTCAGGATGAAGTCCATCAACAATATAATCTGTCTCACCTGTCCAGGCAAGTGTAGGTGAAGCATTGACCACAGGACCATTTCTTGTTTCTGTTGGAGTTCCTATTGCTTGTGTATTACAAAAATCATATGCCTCAAAATAGTAGGAATAATCAGTCCCAGCAGAAAGCGTGATAGACCTTTCAAAAATTGCACCTGTGCTGTAACTCCCAGAAACATATTCCATGGTAAACGAACCATAGATTGTATTGTCTTTTAAGATATGAACCTTAGGATAACCTGGGTTTGGTGGATTATTATCTATATCTTTGTAGTTTACCCGGTAGACAAAGGTTGTTTCGGTTGACAAACCTTGCTGGGGATAAAGTCCATCAGAGGTATAATTTGGCTCATCTGTCCATGATAAAATTGGGATTGAATAAAAGCTACAGTCATCAAAACAGGCTACACTTACTCCAGAACTTCCATTTGGCTTTTGAATACGGCAAGCAAATCTTACATAGGCAGTCTTTGCAGGTGCAATAGCATTGTTAATTGAAGATTGAGTCCATGACTGATTATCTGAAGTAATCCTTAGATTACTTGAGACAGAACCAATGGGGGTTCTAGAGGCGTTTAGAAATTCTAATACTACAAATGCCTCTGAGCCAGTTACCCAACCATGGGTAAAAGGTGAATATGGATTTCTATCCGGTTGTTTAATCCAGGCAGATGCATTATATATGTTTCCAGATGTGGATAAAAACTCCTGATATGGTGCAGACCACCATGCCAATGTTCCACTATCTGTACCTGTGTAGTTCCAAAGTCCCTTAGTGCCAGTATGATTTGCAACCCCATTAGCTACACAGCAGGCACCAGCACGACTATCTGCTTTGGCAGATTTCCAATAGCCAGAGTCAGGAAAGGTACCATTTGAAGTACTTAATTCAAATCCATGGTCACCTAACATCTGTCCAGCACATACAATCTTGGATAAAACACACAATATCGTTGCTATTGCGAATATTATTAAAATACTTTTCCTATTCATCATGGACATTCTTCTTCCTTTTGTACTTGTTTAGTCGGTGAAAGGTAGTTCTTTTATCATCTACCAAGTTTATGCACCACATACATATTTTCATTACCAGCATCATCTTTTACCTGCAACTCAATAACATACAACTTATCAAGCATGAGGGATAAATCTTGTCTTACAACAATAATATTCACAGAGCGTGGTTTTACATTATAGTATGGTACTGATACCGGATTATTTCGATCTACAGGATACCACCTTGTCCAACCTTTCTTTATATTTTCTACATCAGGCATAGATAGATACTGCCGAGTTTTGCCATCATATATCCGATACCTATATTCTGCAATACCTGAGGTAGTATCTGTAGCTGAAAATCTAAACTCTAAGCGAGAAAGAGGGGTAATATTTCCATAATTAATTTGTGGCCCAATTGGAAGGTTTATATCTACAAAGACCCCATCTGACTTAAATTCATTACTCCATAATCCGGTTTCATTAGCTACCTGTAGATAGATATAATGTATTCCATTAGTTAATGTTGGAGTCGGAGATGTAATTGTCTTACCTTCTAAACTATAAGTGCCAAAGACAGTAGCAATAACTGTTTCTGCATCTCTTTGTAATTTTGTTATTCTACCACGGTATTGGGTAATATTTGTATGTTCGTCTTGTGCTTTTACCTTGAAGGATAATTGATTACCACCCATAGAGATATTATGATATTTCCCTTCACTTTGCAGTTCTAAAATTTCTGGTGGTGATGTATCCACCTTAAAAGGTCCTGCTACCCCTATGCTTGAAAGACCTGTCCCATTAACAGCTTTAACAAAATAATAAATCGTTGACCCATCAGGCAAAAATAAATTTTTAGTATCAAATTCTAACCTTTGTCGTACTGATGTCCAGGGCAATACAGAAGATTTAGCAAGTATCCCTAATTGAGCTGATTGGTTGATAATATTTTCTAATTCTTTTAGGTCATTATATCTTTTATCTCTACCTAATGTTTTATAGGTTATGTCTATATCTTTTTCATTAGCAATAGCTACTTCATACCCATAGACACTTGACTCTAAATCAGCAACACTATTCCATCTAAATTTTATGGTAGAGGTAGAAATATTATTTACAGGTATCCATGTATGAATTAAGGCTAAATTGGTAATATTGTTTGGTCTTGGTGGTGGGGTTTCATCAATGAAACTTACCGCATAGGTAGCCAGATTAGATGTATGACCCATATTATCCTTGGCACTTATTTCAAATATGTACCTACCATATTCTTCTAAAGATAACTCACCAGATAAAAGCAAATTATTTAAGACAATACTATTAGTTTTTTCACTTATGGTCCCTTCCCTTAATATATTTCCTTTTATACCTTTGAGTTTATACGCATATTCACCTATTCCTGATTCTTCCTCAATGGCTTCCCATTCTACCCAAAGATTAACTTTCTCTGGTTGATAAGGGGTAAGACCAACCTTCTTAACCTTAATTGTTGGTGGCTTAAAATCTGTTTTTACCACAAAAGACTTGTTTGTTTCAGACCATAATCCTACACCATTTTTTGCCTTTGCTTCTATGCAATAACCTATATTATTTTTAAGTAATGGTTTTCCATTTTCATCTTGAAGTCTAATGTTCATTGTTCCCATAGGACCAGCAGAACTCCAGTCTTTTACCACTAATCCAGATGAGGCAAGAACACGATACTGATATTCATCAATGCCAGATTCTATATCATAAGATCGCCAACTGGCAAATAAACGGTCATTATTTGATATCCACTTGGTCCCAATATTATCCTCATACGCATAGCCTATATCAATAATAGGTATTATAGGTTTGGTTTTATCTTCAACACTAAGCTGAGATGTCTGATTAGTGGTGATAATTACTGGAAATCTTGCCTGACGAAAGATATAGTTTCCTGCAGTACCCCTTGCCCGAAGATACATTTTGTATTCTACATTTTCTCTTACTTCCCATAAGGTTAATAACATATTAAAGTTAGATACCTTATTTCCTAAAGATAGCCAATCTGTAGCTATTGGATAATCAAATATTGGTGGCTCTAATCTTATTCCATATTCTACTACTTCTTGAGAATACGAACTATCAAAGGAACAACTTATATTAGCATAAGAGAATTTCTTTTCTATAGGAGAGGGAATACCACTACATTTGCCAGTAAAGTTTGTAATCTTAGGCACCTGAAGTGCCTCAAATATCTGTGCCTTCTTGGGGTTGTAATAATCCTTGAATTTACATAGATTACCGAACTCTAAATCTGGACTTATGGATGCAGGCTCAAGAATTATCTCTTTATAAGCTCCATTTTCTAAATGGGCTATATCTATTTTATTATCCGAGGCTATAGGTAACATATATCCGCTATAAGTAGTAGATAACTCATCATAAAGGTCATACAATAATTCATATAATCTTACTCGACACTTATATACCTCATCTAAGGATTTAGTAAATTCTGCCCAGGCATCAATGAAATTCTTTTTACGAGCATATATTAATTCTGAAGTTAGCTGTCCTCTTAGAAAAGAAGCATCTTCTATTACCCTCTGATAGCCGGCAAATGGGATTTCATTCCATATCTCTAACCCCCAATTTGAAGAATTTTCCTTCCATACCTCATCATCCCACTTAGCTTTTTCAGCATTAATATCTTCTGGTTTAAGAGGAGGATAATCCTTTTCAAAATCAGTTTCAGTTATCTTCTTGTCTCTTGCTTTTTTAGCATCATTATATAGATTTTTTCTAAATTCATATCTTTTTGTTGCTACCGTTATACAATTTGAGGAAGATTCAGAATTTAGGGCTAAGCAAAGTTCATCTCTGTAACTTATAAGTTCCTTCTGTTTATTTACAGCCGATCCATAACTTTTATCTAAATAATCAAAATATGCTTGATAATAATTCATAAGATTTTCAAAACACTCTGGGTAGAGATTTGATAAACTAATCAAAGAAGGAGTATCAGTACCTTTTGGCTTAAATAACTCATCTATCTTTGCGACTAATTCTTTGTATTTATCTACATGGACTAATACCTCTTGTATAAACTTCTTACTGTCTTCATAGGTTTGTTTTGTGGTCTGTTCGTTTGTTTGGACAATATTCTGGTCTAAATCAAATCCTATCTGAATGGTTTTGGTTTTATCGTCAAGGGTAATGGTTTCGCATCTCTTTCCTTTTACTGGATTTAATAGCTGTGCTTGTTCTTCTAAGGAAGGTATTTCTTCTAATTTTGGCAATTCTTCTTGAAGCTTGGAGAATACTTGCTTAGATTGGGCATCAATTACAGGATATTGCTTTTCAAAGGCTGTTTTGTTAATATCCCGGCTGTTTCTTAAATTTTTTAACATTTTAGCCCTGCTATCCCAGAGAATATTATTAAAAATTTCTCGGCAAACTTCAGGTTTACCCTCAAATTCGTTATACATATTACGCAAATCATAATCAGCATCAAGACCAAGTAATGTTACTCCTATTATTTTACTTGTCTGTGAATCTATTTTATAGCTCTCTATCATTGCCCTTTTTGCCTCTGCCAACGCTTTCTCAAGCAATTCTTTTTCCTTTACCAAGTCATCTTTTGCCTTATCTAATGCTTCGCTAAGATTCTTTTGTGCAGATTCCATAACAGCACGCAAATTTTTAGCATCAGTTAAGGCATTTGATAGCCTTGAATTCCTACCCGTGCCACCACTTATACCTCTCATACCAAGAGATACCCAGATACTACCCTTAAATATTGTAACATAGACAGCCTTGACCTTCAAATATGCACCCAAAATAATATCTGCTGTAAATGATGGTGTCGGTTGACAAAGTAATGCACCCTCTACTCCTACATTAACTGAGGCTAATCCACCTAATAATGAACCCCAGACCTCACCTGAACAATAGCCACCAAATGTCGGATCTCCTATTGTCTCATACCAAACCATCATATTAAACTTCATACCGCCAGACAATACATAAAAATCAAAAGGAAAACTTACTATACCACTTATCATAAAGCCTGGCTCGCCTATAAATATCTCTGTCTTTATATCTAATGAGCTTAATACCTTTAAGTCAGCACCCCCTAAGATTGCCCAAACTGTCTCTGGTTTAGTATAGACATAGTATTCAAAATAGGCACTGCCTTTAATTAACTTGATTACATCTACATCTACCCATAAGCCACCCTCTGCATAAAAGGACGGTGACCAGCCGATAGTGAACTTCGCCGCACCACTTATCTTAAGCCCTGGGTCTGCCATCCGCAGTATCTTGGCATAGCCCAATAGCTCAAAATAATTGCTGGTAACAGTTAATAAGGCATCTACATAGACTAATCCTTCATTGACAATTGCTGCCCCGGCAAATAGGTGGGCTGAAAAAAGTATAGGTACTGAAGTACCACATTGTGCCGCTATTATGTCTGAAGGTCTCTTTATATTGTTTGCCGCCTTGCTTACTACATCACTAAAATTAGGTAAGGCAATATTTTCTACAATTTCTATATCTCTCGCAGTAGGCTTATAAAAGAATCCACCACCAACCTTGTTAAGGGATATCGGTCCCATCGGGATATTCAACCCACCGGCATAGACAAAGAGACCAAAGCTATCCTTTGAAAATTTACCTACAGCACCACCAGAGATCGTTTGTAGGTTGAACCCACCGGCAAATAAGACCAAATTGTTTTCATAGATGAAACTACCACCAAAATTTGCTGCCTCTAAATCAAACTGTACATTTTTTATACAAAGATTAACCGTGTCACTTATCTTATAAACACAAATCTCTTTTGCACTACCTGAGACCGTTTCAGCAATATTTATATCTATATCAGCAAATTTATAATAATACTGAACATCTACAGTTTTTGTACTGGAACCAAGGTGGGAATAAGCTGTTGCATCTTGTGGTGCTTCGCCTGTAAAACCGGCAGGCTTGGTGATACTAAGGCTTGTTGGAGAGGTAATTATCGTTACACTGCCTATATTACAGGTGATAATATCTACTATCTTAAGACTACCACCCCGAATGTTTCCATAGTCAATACCTATATTTGACATATTCCCATTTTTTGGCACCTTAAGGGTAAACCCCTCAAATTTTATTCCACCTGATACATCGTTTGTAACCTTCAGCCCTAAAGCACCATTTATATTAAAACATAACCTTTCTTGCTCAACGCTAAATCCAAGAGTATCTACCCCTAAATAGCCAATCTCAAAATCTATCCCAGGATAGCTCTTTTCGTTGCCACCATTTGCATCCGATACCTTTATCTCTGGTAAAAAGCTCAAAGCACTTGCAGGAATATTTACCCTTGCCAAGTTTATATTGCCATCAAAACCAACAGGAAAGTCAATTGCTGTTGATTGGCTTGACCAATTACCATTATTCTTAAATTTCACCCCTGCATTTACACTTATCTTACTCTCCTTTGCAACCAATCCACTTGCACCAAAGGTTAAATTAAGGGCAATTTGATTCAGATTAATCTGGGCTATATAAAAATCCATTGGAGATCCAGAAGGTGTAACCGTAGCCCCAAATTTTCCTTCTCCCTTTGAATTTATGGCAAAACTAAATGCTGTTGCCGTAGCTAATTTTAGCGGCTCAGGTAAATCCAGATTACCCGCAATATCACAAAAGAAAGGTACAGCCCCACCACCATGGAATGCAAATTGGGTGATATTTAAGACCTTCGGGATAATCTCAATTGCTGAACTTGCCGAAAATGTGCCTGAGATAGAAGGATCTGAGGTAATCTGAAGCCCACTAAATTCTACTTCCTTATCCTCCATTATGCTAAAGCCACCACACAATACTAAGCTAAGGCATGTCTTGTCACTATGAGTAAAAGAAGTAATCGATATAGCCTTACTGGAGGATACATCATAGAACTTAAAATCTAACCCGAATAAATCGTTTACTACTAAAGGTGCACCCTTTGAACAAGAGATGTCACACTTCTTTATTCCGCCCTTATCTATAACTAAATTATCAATACCAACCCTAAAGTTATTCAAATCCGGTATCGTTAATATGCCATCAAGTTGCACGGTAATATTCTGTGTTCCCTTTGTAAGTTCAAGCCCAACTGTAAGTGGTGGTCCGGAAATACCGCTTAATTTCTTTATTTCAAACTTAGCTAATGCTAAATCTATTATCTTTTGGGCAGTAAAGACAGGTGTTACCGTACCAATTATTCCTTCTGTAGATACCCCCATAGCAAAATGAATAGGATAACAACTCCCCGCTTCTTTTAATAAATCTGTCTCAACATCGCCTGAAATCTTAAACTTTTTTGCCCCTAAATTAGCCTGTGCACCATTTATCTTCAGGGTTAAAGCAGATAAAGAACAACTGCCTATATATCCTTCGGTAGGGCTATGTGTCTCTGTATAACTACCACAAGTAACTGTACCCACAAGCCCTTGCGAGGTTATCCCAATATCCTTAAAGACAATATTCGTCGTGCCTTTGTCGCCTGACAATGTAAATGGCAAATCAAGTTTACCGTCAAGGTTTAATGACCAACTACCATTTGGTGGGTGACTGTATCTCAGCTCTTCTGCTATTAGTGGTATACCGAGCCGATCATTCAGGTTCAGATTAATCATCGTTGTGGTAACAGAACCAGATACAGGTTCAAATTTATCATTAATCACTATATCAACCTGACATTTAACAGTTGGCGTGCCATCCTTATTCCCTTTTAAGGCAGGTATAACGAGATCAGTCATCATGCCTTCAGTATATATTCTTCTTTTGCCTCCTCCAATGCTTTGAAAATTTACTGTAAGTGAACCCTTGTTATCTCTTATCTGTAGATACGCAATTTCATTGATTGGCAGAGGAATCTTATCTGGTAATACCCCAAGTCCTGCCTTTACTAATAAATCTTCCCACTTTATCTGTAACCCACTCTTATCTAAGTGTCCATATTCAACCCCTTGAAACAAGAACCTTGCTGACCCTGTTGAAACACTAACTGTTGACCCTGTTGAAACACTAACTAATGGACTAATCGCAACATTAAATCCATCTTTGAATTGTGCCTCTAACTCAACCTCATTATCACCCAACTTTATCTGTATATTACTTGTACCGCTTATGCCCAGTCCAGCAGATGTCAGCTGAACCTGCTGAGGTAAATTGAGTAATACCCCATAGTCAGCACCTATTTCTGTAATGGTCATGGATGCATTTTGCCTACAACATTCCCATGATAGCTTACTGCCTATGCCTATGACCTTAAGGGCAAAGCCTGTATCAAAGGTTATCGTGCCTTTTTGCATAGATGAATCTGCAAAACAATAGCTTACATCATCAAAATTTGCACCAATTGATGTGTTGTCTTTAAGCTGTAAGGTAGCAGTACCTGTTACATGGATACCAGCCTGATTAAGACTAACGCCCGGGGAAAGCGTAAATCTGGCTAACTCTCCTAATGGTATATCAAAAGAAGTTTGTATATTAGCCGTGCCAGATTGGATACCAAATGGACTAAATGCTATCAATAAATCTTCAAATTTTACTGTTGCTTTTGCTACATCCTTTATATAAAGACTACCATTTCCATCGGGAATGATTATACCTTGATTATTAAAGGATAGACCTGAAGGTATTTCTAAATCTGTTATCGTCCCCATAGGTATTTTAATGCGAGTTTGTATTTCTGCTGTGCCATCTTTTATCTTAAACGATCCAAAACCTATGACAAACTTGTTAAAATTTACCGGTGCAATACGCTTTTTTCCAAAGCAAGATACTGTTATTGAGCCATCACCCGAGACAAATAGTCCAGCAGAAGTTAAGCTAACAGTTGTAGGCAAATTTAATTTCACAACTTTTCCTATCGGTATATCAAGCCTTGTGGATATAGCCGCCGTTCCAGAGCGTATCCCAAAAGGCTTAAGTCCTATCAGGAAATCTTCAAAACTTACTGGTATAGATGATACATCCTTTAGATCAAGTATACCACCAACTTCTGAAATAGTTATCCCTTCTTTAGTTAATGAAACACCTAAAGGTATTTCCAAACTTGCTACCTGAGCAATAGGTATTTTAAGGCTATTGAGTATTTCTGCAACGCCAGATTGTATTTCCAAAGAAGGGTTGAAAATTATGCTGAACTCTCTGAAATTTACATCTGAAGTATGGCTCTCTCCAAAGCAAGCTACAGTTATCGAACCTGTACCTGAGACAAGTAAACCAACAGAGGTTAAAGTAACACTTGCAGGCAAACCTAACTTCACTACATCCCCTATCGGTATATCAAATCCTGTAATAATAGTCGCTGTTCCTGAGAGCACAGAAAGTGGCGAATACATACCCAGCTTAAAATTATCAAATCCTACCTCCGCTTTTCTACCTGTAACAAATACACTTCCAGTCCCATTGGCTATTATACCTTCCCTGTCAAATGAGATACTTGTGAGCAAGGTAACATTTAATTCACCCAGGGTAAAACTGGGTGCAGAGGACAAGGTTATACTGCCTGAGAATGAGCCGTCAGGTTTTATAAGCATATTTGTTAACGGCACTTTCGACAAGGCAGGTAAAGAAGGGATAAAGAAGTCAGCATCCGCGTGTAAAGCAAATTCCTGCTTGCTATCACAAATGGAAGCCGCTACCGTAAGCTGCTTTACTTGTAGCTTAAATATACCGGGGTCAAGTAGACATACGGATGTACCTTTTGTTGATGCCGTGCCAATTAACCCGTTTATTGATACCTTAAATGCCGTATCTAAATTAAATACTGAAGTGTTGCCAAGTGATTCCGGTAATTTGACTGCACCCGATAACATAAGTTGCCACTTACTATCCACCATGCCAAAGTTCAGCTCTTTTATCGGCAACAAGCCCTCAAACAAGTCAAATAGTTTATCAGTTAAGTCTTGAGTATGTACAGTACCTGCAAGTAAGGTAGAACGGCTGATGTCCGTCGAATCTAAAGCAATCTGTAAGTCAGTAAGTTTCACAGGCAGGATTATTTTGAGAGGGGTAATAGAGATTGTGCCTATCCCATTCAAGGTATAACGGCCAGAAATACTACTCGGAGCTGCGGTAATATCTATATCGGTAAGCTCAGCAATACCATCAAGTAATAGAAGCCGTGAAAGCTTAGTGATAGGATCTTCTACCTTGGTTACATTGTAAGAAGCCTCGGTAGAAAGAAATCTCGGAATTATTATTTCTATCCTTAATGTATGCTTGCCTGCGGCAGAGGTAGTAAGTGACCCTATCTGTAATGTCGTTCCCCCACTAATTCTCTGACTAAACTCACCCATTAAGATACCATCGATGAATACTTGGCCAGTAACATTCCCTTCACCAGTGGCAGTTATCATTAAGTTTGCATAGACCACATCGTGCAAGTTGTATGCGGCTGGATGAGGAGCAGGCATTGTCAGGGAGATAGCAGAAATGCTGAACGGAATTCTTTCTTCTGAGGCAGTGGAACGAAGCTCTACTAATATATTTACCAAGGTTTGGACAGGGTTTGAGTAGGCATCATAGCCAGAGAATTGGTATGTGATGGTAAAGGTGCCAACTGTTCTGCCGGCAAGCACCCGGGTGCGTAGTTCAGGGGTGATAATTATTTCTTTTATCTGTTGTAATATTGCCCCGGCGGGAATATTAATGGAAATAGTTTCTGCCGGGGATTCCTCGATTGTACCGTTGGTATATGTGAATTTCTTGATTAGTCGGTTCAATGTTATTCCGGAGGCACCTAATACCTGCAAGTTAATCGTAGTTGATTTAGTCGCCTCATTTTGGCTAAAGCTAAGTGCAGAGGGTACAGCGGTTATTTGTAAGGAGCTTGCCATTGCCCGATAAGTAATGCCATCTGAGGAGACAGGTGAGCTTAGTAGCCCGGCACCGTTTACTACCTTTACCGTAAAATAATAGGTAGTGCCCTCGGTCAGGCTTAAGCCTGTATGGGTTATTGAGGTAGCTAAACCGTTAGAACGCCAGCTAACGATATTATCCATGCCTGGTGAGGTACCGAAGCAATAACGGTATTCTTGTATCCCTGACTGTGGGTCAGCAGCAGATGACCAGCTACAAATAAGTCTGGTTGGGTCATTAGTCGTTGCCCCTTCATCATGGATGTTTGACGGTGCAGTAGGCGGTAAGGTGTCAGTGACAAAAAAGGTAGTTTGAGTAGATATGTCCTGTCCATTGTTAAATATTGCCCGACCAATAAGCGTGTAAGTTCCCTGTTTGATATAAAACTTGCTGATAGGGATATTCAGCACCTGACCACCACAGTAGCTCTGGCCTGATTCAATCTTGTAATCACCAATATTGAGGCAAGTATCACCTGCAGGATTGCGAACAGTAAAGGAAAAGGTAGCCGGAAGCTCAGAAGAAGTAGATATCCCTATCTCCATCCTGAAGCCAATCAATTCATTATCATTAAATGTGTAAGTCTCAGATGGACTATCATTTAATACAGTAAATTTATTGATAGCCGCCGATTCAGCATGGGAAAAAACTGCAAATAAAAAGAAAACAGCGATTATTGTTCGTATAAAAAACATTCAATATTTCTCCTCCATCTCATGGAATAGGAGTTGCTTTTAAGCTACGATGTGATAGTTTACCATAAATTTTGGATTATGTCAAGAAATATTGTAACTACTCAGACAGTGGGAATTCACCACAAAGAAACAGAGAAGAATTAATCCGCAGATTACGCAGATGTTCTAATAAAAGAAAGGACAACAAACAAACAAATCTTAATCTGCGTAATCTGCGTAATCTGCGGATAATTTTGTCTGAGTCTGTGATTCTTTTTTTTCTCTGTACCTCTGTGGTGAGTAGTTAC
>JAZDHC010000109.1:0-3026 GCA_043806395.1 Candidatus Desantisiibacteriota bacterium
GAACCGCAGAGACGCAGAGTCGCAGAGAATTTATATGCTTCATTCAGCGTTTCTTCTCTGCGACTCTGCGTCTCTGCGGTGGAAAAATATCAAAATGAGAATTACTACCATTGCGTCAGTTTAAGGTTGTTGAGACACTACGCTTTTTCGTGGCTTTGCGCCTTGCCATCATCACTTGATTGAGCTTTTAGAGGTGCCCTTGTTTTTTTCGCTGTTTTTGCTGATACATTAATGTATCAGCAGTTTTTAGTAGCTCCTCAAGGGTAGATGGAAATTTTGGATCATATCTTGATAAGCCTGTACTTATAGATAATTCACATGGTCGATTTTTTATGTTTCGTATTTCTATTGTGTTTTGTAGTCTCTCTTTCACGGTTTGCACATCAGAACCAGGGACATCTAATGCAAGAATAACGAACTCATCTCCGCCAAGGCGAGCAATAATGTCAGATTCACGAAATGTTCTTTTGAGGATGGTGGAAAATTCAACTAATATCAGATCACCTTCCTTGTGCCCAAAGGTGTCATTAATCATTTTCATATTATCAATATCCATAAACAACAATACCATCTCAATCTTCTTTCGATGGGCAAACTTCAACTCCTGTTGAGCAAAGGTCAAAAATCCCCGGCGATTATATAGCATGGTAAGTTCATCAAGAAATGCCATGGATTTGAGTTCTAACATTGTTTTGTTCCGTTCAATGGCATAGAGTATGGCTCTTATTAATATCTTGCTATCTATTTCCCCCTTGATGAGGTAGTCCTGTGCCCCCTTTTCTACTGATTTGAGGGCAACCATCTCATCATCAAGAACAGTGAGAATAACAATCGGCATATGATGTGCCTGAGTGTATACTCTCAAAAATGTATCTAATCCCTGGCTTTCTGGAAGTGACAAGTCCAACAATATAAGATCAACCTTTTCCTTAGCTAAATATTCTATTCCTGTTGAGACTTTAGTGGTTGTTATTAAGTTAATCTGGACATCCTGAGCAATGTTTAGCATATCTTGAATTATTTGAATAGTTACAGGGCTATCTTCGATTAATAATACAGTAATATGTTTTTTATTATCCATTTTTCATCCTCTTGAGTAATTAAAATTGCCTAATAAAATTGCCTAATTTAATTTTATCATATGCCTGATTTAATGTCAAGAAAAATTTTCAATCTGTGCAGTTGGAATTTGTGTGAGCAACGATTCATCAGCAATTTTTACTTCAGAAGCTACGATGTTCCAAACTTCTAAACTTCTCTCAGCAATGTCCTCTGATAGCGGTGGTTAGGGGGTGGATTCCCTCTGTAGCGAACATCCAAAATTAAACTCGTTTCAATATCCACCTTATCCCTTTCAAAATATCACTCCACAATATTTTGCCATTCCTTAAGTACATCCTTCTTCGAGATAAGAATTGCTTGATAATACTTCCAAATCGAATATTATGCCAATAAAATTTACCAAGCAGCTCCTGGCTTATCTGTTGAAACCTTTCAGGCTCAATATCAGCTGTTCGTCGATGAGGGTTGACAAGGAAATAATCCCTCGGATGTTTAGTCAAAAAGTCATTAATCGTTATGTCAGGGGTATATATCCCTGACATAACCCCCATCTCAAAAAGTCTGGTTGATGGGTATGGGGTGTATAAGAATATGCCTGCATGCGGTGGATTTATCTCCTTCATAAGTGCAAGGGTTGCCTCCATATCTGCCTCTGTTTCTATGGGCAGGCCCATCATGAAATACCCACCCCAGAATATTCCGCTTTTATTCAAAACCCTGGCTGCTTCACGAATCTGCTTAACAGATATACCCTTTTGGATGATTTTTATGATCCTCTCACTGCCACTTTCAATCCCTATCTTTATCAGATTACACCCTGCCTGTTTCATCAGCTTGAGTACCTTTTCATCAATCAGATTCACACGCGTAGCACAACTCCAGTTGATATTCAGCCCTTCCTTGATCATTCTTTCACACAACTCAACTGTCCTATCTTTACTTACACCAAAAGAGTTATCGTAAAATATGAACTGTGTTGTGTTAAATCTATCCCGAACAAACCTTATCTCTCTAATAACACTATCTATACTTTTATGCTGTACATTAGATTGATTGGATAATCTACCATTCCACACCAAGGCACAAAAGGCACACCTGAACGGACACCCCCTGCTTGTTACCATCATCCCCATATCCTCGCCTGTGTAGGAGTCAATATTTATCAATGCCTCCCTTGCCGGCAAAATATCAATATCTTCAGGTATAGCTGTATCTGGATTATGGATAATCTTCCCATCTTGTCGATATGACAGCCCGAGTATATCGCGTAGGGGCGAACATGTGTGTTTGCCCTCTCCTGCTCTTAGTGCACAAACAAGCCTCAAGAATGCTGTCTCGCTCTCTCCTCTTATCGCCATATCAATATATTCACACTTGAATGGGTCATCTGGCATTAATGTAGGGCATTGTCCCTCAACCACAACCACGCAATCAGGATAATATTTCTTGATTAATTCCGCTGTTTTCATCACCGAGCCAAACCTTGTTACGCTTGCTGAGATACAAGCCACTTCAGGTTTATATTTATCCAAAACAGCCTTCATCTCTCCCCAGGCAGGATGATGTTTATCATTTAATCCCTGAATAAACACTTTAAGTCTTTGATATTCGTCACTGAAGTCAATATCATCCCCCCGATTGATAACATCAGCATCAAATATTGCCACATCCTCAAACCCATGTAATTTAAGGGTAGCAGCAATATAAGCCAATTCCAAGGGATAATATCGATGAATAAAACCTGTAAATCTTTTGAATGGTGGATCGATTAATAATATTCGCATAAGTATTTTCTCATTGAGGTACTATTTGGATGTGGAATAAAGGGAAAAGGGGGACGGTTCACCTTTGTTTGAAAGCTTGCGGTTAGTTGAGAGTGCAATATTCCCCCTTAGAAAAGGGGGTTAGGGGGTTGTATTCTGTAGATGATGTCCCCTTGCCCGAAAGGAATCATATGAAAAACG
>JAZDHC010000110.1:0-16810 GCA_043806395.1 Candidatus Desantisiibacteriota bacterium
CTACTTCCATGTGCGGGGGTTAAATGTATACTTTGGAGTGGTTAAAGCGATAAACCTTCTTCAATACATATTAAGAATGTTCTGCAAGGTTGATAAAGAACCAACTTTATCTTACCCACACAAATCGTAATAGAGCCTATTTTATTATATCAGATACTCAATCGGATGTCAAGTGAAAAATTACCAAAATTAGCAAAAAAAATCAACACATTGGAACATATTAGTGACTACGGATTGAGTGGCAAATATGGCTAACATCCAAGATAGCAACATGTTATGGAAAAAGTATGGGGGAACTTCCGATAGAAGCATTTTTATGCCTTTACGCCCTTGGATGAGCCTTGTTATAGACAGTTTTCAATCTTTCCTTGGTTACATGGGTATAGATTTGGGTTGTAGAAAGGCTTACATGACCAAGTAATTCCTGAACGATCCTTAAGTCTGCACCATTATTTAACATATGTGTGGCAAATGTATGCCTCATTGTATGTGGACTGACATCGTTAAACCCTTGCAATTGAGTAATCTTATGAATTAGCAACCTCACCCCTCTATCAGTAATCCTTTTGCCGCGATGATTCAGAAATATAGCAGATTCCTGTTTCCCTTGCAAGAGTTTATCACGAATATCAAAATATTCGCGAATAGCTGATAAGGCATATGAGCCTAAAGGTACCAGCCTTTCCTTTCGTCCCTTACCCATAACCCTTGCCATGCCTGCCTCAAATTCTATATCCATGATATTTAAGGAAACTAATTCACTAACCCGCATCCCACTGGAATAAAGCGATTCAAGTATGGCTTTATCCCTTAGTCCAAGGGTATTATCTGTCACGGGTGCATCAATCAATGTCGTCATCTCTTCTGGATAAAGAAATTTTGGAATTCGCATCTCTAACTTTGGGGTACGAAGTGCTCTGGCCGGGTTTGTTTGACAATATTTCTCACGACACATAAACCTGAAATAGGTTCTTAAGGCAGCTAACCTGCGGGCAATAGTTTTTCTTGAATATTGCTTTTGCTGAAGTTCACCGAGATAGCGTCTTAGCCAGTGATGATCCAGTTCACCCCTGCCAAGCTCCAGATTATTATTTTCTAAAAATTCAGCACACGACAAAAGATCATTTTTGTATCCAGCAATGGTGTGAGAAGAATAATTTTTTTCTAATTCAATATATGATAAGAATTCTGTTAAGTATAAAATGGTTTTTCACCCCTGTACTCAGGTGTTTAGGCTGTAGGCTAAAGGCTGTTAGCTTGAAAGACGCAAATTGCATCAATAATTCTGTGTTTCTGTTTCTGATGCCCTACAGTCTAAACACCTACAGCCTATCTACCTGAGTAGTTACCTTAATATCATATATCGGGCTTTCATGGGGGTTACTTTAGCCATCTGAACCTGATTACCGATTACCTGATCACCAATCCCTTACCTGCCTTCTTTCCAATCATATGAAAATATCCATTTTAATCTCTTGATTGCCTGTGGATAAATAATAACTATTCCCATTTCCCTGTTATCATTCAAAGACTGGGCATCTAAGCCCTGTGAACCAACAAAGGCTATTTTTTCATCAAAGAGCATCATGGTATTATGGAGGGATGGTATGCTCTGCAATTTAATACTAATTCCATATTGGGAGAGATATTTTTGTGTTTCAAGATTAATATCGTTTGATAAAGGTGTTGTTTCAGCTAATATAATCCTTAAACTTACCCCTCGATTTTTTGCCTCAATGATAGATTTTATTATTTCCTCATCCTGCAGAAGATGTGCTTGTATCCATAGCTTTTTCTTTGTGTTAGAGATAAGTTCAATTATTCCCTGCGTAGAATTGTCAGGACAAAGGAGAATGCCTGAGTAGGCAGGAATATGCTCCTTTTTCTGCCAGTCTGCGATAAATACGGCCTCTGCCTCACGAATAATCTCCTGGTCGCTAATAAACACGCCATACCCACGATCATGGATAATGGATTCAGTCAGGTCAAGGGTCATCAATAGTATTTTGCAATGGTCAACAATGATATAATTGGCATGGGTAAGGATAAATTGAGGGTTACTCCAACTAAAGGTTATTCCTGCCCTAATCAGTTTTTTAGCTGATTCAATATTAACCGTACTGTTTCCGTATTGTTTACCTTCTAACATAACACGGACATCCACTCCGCATTGTTTTGCTGTACACAGGCTATTGATAATCTTTTTATCTGATAAATTATAGCTGCATATCCAGACAGATTCTACAGCATTTTGAATTAGCTCTAAAATTGGTTTTTGTCCATCATTGGGCAAGATAATAATATCTGCAGGGTAAGAGGATACTGCTGCATGGCAAGTACATGATAATAATGTTAATAGAATAGCTAATAATTTAGTGGTCATAATATTGATCCAGAGGCTGAAAGCTGAAGCACCGCTAACGCCTGAGTTCACCTGCATTTTGTAACAAAGCGGAAGAATGTCAGGTGGAACGACTTGTTATGTATTTTTTTTCAATAACTCCAGCCTGCATGACTTACCGGTAATTTATTCAATTCTGCTTTTAGTTTTTTCCAATTGGGTAAATAGGTGTCCATGATGTCCATAACGATTTTTTCTAACCGTGATTTTGAGCTGAACACTTTTTTCAGCGTACCCCATTTTTGTTTTAGTTCGGTTTTGGCAAACTCGGTCAGTCCACGAGTTTTCAGTTCAAACCATTCATCTATTTTTTCAGATGAAGTGATTTTTTGCTCAATGTCTCTGGCTTCGTAGCGTAAGTCCAAAACAACTTCGTCGATTACGGCTTCATCAAATTTGTAAGTGTGAATGTACTTGCCAAACACTTCCATACTTGTTTGCTTGTCAACCTTTAGAAGCGGTGTTCCTGTAAAACCGATAAATAAAGCGTTGGGCAAAAATCCATTCATGGCTTCATGCAATTTACCCGATTGTGTGCGGTGGCACTCATCCACAAACACATAAATATCGCCTTTGGCTTTGAAGTCGGTTGGAATGCTGCTTTTCAATTCTTGTAAATACGCATCCACATCACCTTCTTCTTTTCCGCCAAATTTATGCACCAGCGAACACATGAGCCATGGTGAATTGTCGTTCAGTTTGTTCAATAAATCTTTCCCACTTTTAGTGCGGTAGATATTTTCAGAAACGCCGTTATAAACCTTTTCAATTTGCTCGTCTAATTCTTCCCGGTCAGTAATGATAAGCACCCTGCCGTTTGGATTAAATTCTCTTATCCATTTGGTGAGCCACACCATTACTAAGCTCTTTCCACTTCCCTGAGTATGCCAAATAATACCACCTTCTTTGCGATTTACATGGTCTTGTGCTGCCTTGACACCGAAATACTGGCTATGTCGGCAGTGTTTTTTAATGCCACGGTCATACACAATGAAGTCGTGCAACAGTTCAATAAAGCGTTCCTTGTTGAGCAATTCCACAATATTTTTATCCAACGGATAATCGTATTTGGCTGCTCTGTCTCTGATAGGTTTTGTAAGTTGCAACAGGTAAGCATCGTTCTTATTGACTTCCTCGCTTACTTCCTTCCATTTCAAAAAATATTTTTCTTTGGTTTCAATAGCTCCGTAGGCAATGCCTTCAATATCGTTTCCTGCCATTACATACTGGATGGTAGAGAAAAACGGCTTAATGAAAATATGTTTCTGATTGTCTAAATTCTGGCGGATACCTTCGGAAATGGAAACAGTGCTTCGTTTAAGCTCCAACACTCCCAGGGCAATGCCATTTACATACAGCACAATGTCAGGGCGTTTTTTGTGAATGCCCTTTATGGTAACTTCTTCGGCAATGGCAAAGTCATTCTCCAATGGGTTTTCCCAGTCAATCAACCAGACGGTTTTCTTGTTATGTCCGATTTCAGGCTGGACATTTACGCCATAACGAAGCTTGGAATAGACTTCTTTGTTTACATCGTAGAGTGATTTGCTTTGGTCACCCGCAACTTTGCCAAACTCATACAAGGCTTTTCCAATAAGGTTTTGACTGTATCCTTTTTGGATAAGCCAGGCGGTTAAGATTTCTTCCTCGATGTTGCTGTTATCTTCACGATTTTCCCAATTGCCTAAATAGCGATAGCCCAGTTCTTTTTGGAAAAGGTCTATCACACGGTTTTGGGTTTTTCTTTCAATCTGTCCGACTTGTCCGACATTCATTGGATACCTCCGTAATGAGCCGATTTCTGGCGATTTCTATGGCTTTATGGAATTTGGCTTGAAGAATTTCCCGCGGCGGTAATTGTGTCAGATAGTCGGCAACTCGTATATTACTCTTGTGAAGCTGTAACAGCTCAATATGCTCTTCATTTTTACCGGCACAAAGAATAAGACCAATAGGTGTGTTCTCACCTTTAACCATCTCATACTTTTCCAGATAACGCAGGTATAGTTCCATTTGCCCCTTGAATGCGGCTTCAAAATCGCCGATTTTCAGGTCAATTACCACAAGACACTTGAGTCTGCGGTGGTAGAAGAGCAGATCAATATAATAATCCCTGTTATCTACTGTAATCCGTTTCTGCCGGGCAAGAAAAGCAAAGTCCTGCCCTAATTCAATAATGAACCGTTGCAATTCAACTATAATGGCTGATTCAATATCCTTTTCGGAATAGCTGTCAGAAAGCCCCAGAAAGTCGAGAAAATAAGGGTCTCGGAAAACAAGGTCAGCAGAAAGTTCGCCCTGCTCCCTCAATGTCTTTAGGTCACCTATGATTGTCTCTTCCGGTTTTCGTGAAATGGCAGTTCTTTCAAAAAGCAGAGAGTTGATGCGTTCACGAAGTTGGCGCACTGACCAATGTTCAAGTTTAGTTATTTCAATATAGAAATCCCTTTTAAAAGAATTCTGAATGTAAATCAACTCTTTGATGTGTGACCAACTGAATTGTCTACACAGTGTAGAGAAAATCTCTACATCGGGAAAAGTCTCTACAGTGTAGAGACAATGTCGTAACTGTTTCTCACTCCAGCCATTTCCAAACTCAGAAGTAAGCTGTTTCGACAAGTTTGCTATAATCTGCTTACCATATTCTGCCCGCTTGTCATGCAATATTTCGGTATTTATCCGTCTGCCAATGTGCCAGTAAAGCATAGAAAGCTCGGCATTAACAGCAATTGCAACTCTGTTGCGAGCTTCATTGATCAGGCTTTTTATTTCGTGAAAAAGTTCCGTCTTTTTTAATATTTCTTTACTCATATCAACCTCGTTTTGCCGGTCAAAAGTTCTTGCATCATGCCTTGCTTGAGCATTTTGTATTTCTCTAATTTCTTTTCCATGGCTTCTATTTCGGTGTTCATGTCGGATAGGATTTGGGCAATGCGGGTTTGTTCTTTTTGTTCGGGAACTTTAACCTCAATGTTCTGATATTCTGAAATCCAATATCTTTTATGGTCAGTGCTATCGAACTTTATTGTTTGCATTAACTCGAAAACAAATTTCAAATCCGTATTTTCATTCTTTGGTTTTAAAATCTTCATTGCCGATGATTTAACCTTAAGCCACTCCTCCGGAATAACCCCCACCTCAGTTTGCTTGTAGCCTTTCGAAATATTACTCATCACTACCCTCCGAAAACTCTGCTTCAATTTCCTCAACAGTTGGGAGGATACCATCCAATTCTTTTGGCAAAGATTGAGTTATCCGGCGTTCCCAGTTTGCTGCGCCACGGAATTTGTGCAACGGTGCGTTGCACAAATTCCCTATCTGGCCATGCTTCTGCAAATTGTCGCATATATTTAAGATTTCTTGGCGAAAATCCGCTCATGTCAGGGAAAGCAGCTTTCAAATCATGAGAAAGACGGTCAATGACTTTTGCGCCCCATCCTTCAGATTGTTGACGCTGAAGAATACATGTAACGACATAAATATTTGCACATACATTTTTTGACAGGATTAACAGGATTATCAGGATTTTATTATCCTGTCTTATCCTGTTCATCCTGTCTAATATTTTGCTCTTACTTTTTATAGCACACGGATGACACAGATTTGATGGATTGACACGGACACAAGATTTTCTTAATTAAAAATAAAAATCCGTGAGTATCTGCCTAATCCGTGTCATCTGCGTGCTATAAATATTATGTGCAACAATATATGTCGTTACATATAGAACAGCCAATTTCCCAATACAAGAGTATCATTGCTGTATTGGCTGAAAGTACGGTTTTAAGCCGTTCGTTGATAATGCGTTCCTTGAGATTCTTTAAAAAAGATTCATATCCTTTTGGCATCTCTATCAAAGTGGCAGGCACAGGGATAATAACCTCGTTTTTTTGTCCCATTGAGTTACGATTGTTATCAGATTTTTTCATACGCTAAACCCCTATTTTCTTCAATTCCCATACTTCCCAATCCTCTGGAATAACCCTACCTCAGTTTGTTTGTATCCTTTTTTAGTTTCATTCATTACAACCTCTCATCATTCATCCAGCATTAATTTTTTTTGGGGATTTTTAAGTTTCTTTAACTGTTCCCGCTCAATAGTACTAATGTTTTTACTTGGCTTGGGCAACTCTTCAGGCATTGTTCCACCCACTCGTTCAATCGTTCCTCGCACCTCTCTTCCAACGATAAAATGGATTTCATTAGCGGCGTCAGCAGTTGCTGTTTTATCTTTTTTTAATTTTTCTTCAGTCTGGGATATTCTAAACAAATTTGCAATCAATTCTGTGCTGTTCATGAAGTCAAGAATCCGGTCGTTTTTCTTTAGCCCCTTCTTTTTATGAATATCCTCGACTTTCATTCCGCCATAAAGCCCCATATAACCTGCGTTCTGAAAAACGGCATACTCTTCATTGCTGATAACACCTGCATTATGAGCGGCTTCGGCAAGCATCTGGTTCCATTGCTTAATATCGCCCCTTATGACCAACCGTTTGTTATCTTCATCAAGTTGATTAAAGTAATCGGCTACTTCCTGCCGTCTGGTTTGAATGGCAAAATAAGTTTGCCCTAAGGCAATGACCTCTTTCCGTGGGTCTCCATTTTGAACAATCAAATAACAGGCATAACGAGTGAGTTTACAATCAACAACTTGTTTAGTGGCAGTTTTAGGCATCTCTATCGTTTTGCTGACCTCAGCAAAATGATCCATAATCTCATACCCGCTGTTCTTGCAAGCAAGCATTGCCCTGTCCAATACTTTAACAAAATTACGCCATTGCACATATTCAAGCACCATTGCAAGCTCACGGGCATACCAAAATTCATGACCATCATCTGAAAAATGCTTTATTGATTCAAATGTTTTATACTCTTTCGCTATCAAATTACTCATTATTCCCTCCCATTATTTACGAAACAGCTTGTTTCGTAAATGCACTTTTTTTGTTGATGATAGCAAGATTGTGCCCCCATGGAATTTCGGTTAATTAGGCAACAGGCTGTTGCCCAATTGCTGAATTCTGTGAATAGAACAAATTCCAACTTGCATTGTGTTGAATTAAGTGCATACACTAAACCCCATTTTTTTAAGATGTTCATCCACTTTTTTGGTAAGTGCTTCGGTTTCGGTAATGAGTAACGGCAAAGGGGTTTCATAGCGCTCGGCAAGTTCTTTAATCCGCCCGGTTAGCCGCTGGCTGATGTTGTCCATTTCAGCTTTAATGCGTTGCGAGATGCTGTGCATCCATTTTTTATCCACCACTATGGTTTTTATCTCATCAATGTTCAAGGCAGGGTATTTTTTGATTATCAAGATTTCCAACTCAGCTGTTGCCTTTTTTATATCTGCTTTGATTCTTGCTTCATCGTCCATCAGTTTTTTGTATGCTTGCAGCATGTCGTATTCATCAGCATTGTCAGCATTGCGTTTGCCTATCTCTTTAATGGCTTTTTGCAGGTTGGTTTTACTTATTTTGCCTTTATCGTCAATGGCATCTGCAAGCAACCCATCTTCACTGCCATGTTCTTCCCGTATTTCGTCTATTTTGGCGTTAAGCGTTTCGGTTTGTGCTTGCAAATCGTCGATGGCTTTTTGTTCCCTATCAAAATATTCCTGTATGATTAACGCAGGGGGTATCAGTCTGCCTTTCAGTCCTTCAATACCTGATCCCTGCCTTACTACTTCTTTACCGGCTCCCCAGCCATCGGCAGCCAGTTCATACATATCGTCCTGCATGGTTTGTGCCCAGTAATCCATCAGGTGCTGATACACATCGTATTTGTCAATCAGGTTCTTGTTTATATACGCGTTTAACATGGTTTCAGAAATCTTATGTATTTCTTGCTTGGGGTGCAAACCTCTGTCCAATGTTTTGGCGTAGGCAGTGGTTTCTGTTTTCCATTTATCAAACACAGCATCCATCTGTTTGCTGAAAGCGGTAAACTCAGGATAGTGAAAAATGGTGCTTTTGACTTCTTCCTTTGCAATATACAAAACAGAATAGCCTGCCCGTTTGCTTGATTTGAACAATATACTTTTCAGCGTTGGATACACTTCCCAATACTTGAATAGATCATCAATATCCCGGTTGGGAATACCGCCCAGCAAATGCGATTCAATATCCTACAAGTCTTCGGCTTCCTGGCTGTCAATGTATCGTGGAATATTCAGGTTGTAATCGTTCTTTGGGTCGGAAATTTCAGAAACAGGAATGATACGGGAATACTTAGGTATTTCAATTCGGTTTTTGAAGGTGTCCACAATCTTGTGGATGTCCTGCTCTTGCAGGCGGTTTTTGTTACCGTCTTTGATAAAGCCTTTACTCGCATCAATCATAAAGATGTCATGGCGGCTTTCGGCATTTTCCTTATCAATTACGATTAAACAAGCGGCAATGCCGGTTCCGTAAAACAAGTTTGGCGGCAGACCAATAATGCCTTTGATGTATCCCTTTTGAATAATTTTTTTGCGAATGTCGGCTTCGGTATTTCCACGGAACAATACGCCCAAAGGCATTACGATACAGCCTTTCCCTTTGGATTTTAAGGATTTAATCAGGTGCAATAGAAAAGCAAAGTCGCCGTTCTTTTTAGGTGGCAGACTATCGTAACCCTCAAAGCGTTTGTAAATATCATTGGTCGGATCCCAGCCGTTGGTCCATGCTTTATGACTGAAAGGCGGATTAGAAACGGCATAATCAAGCTGTTTGATTTCGCCTGTAACATCGTCCGTAAACTGTGGCGATGACAAAGTATTTCCTTGCACAATCTCAGAAGCAGGATTGCCGTGCAGCCACATATTCATGACTGCTAATGCTCGTGTGGCATTGTCGTTTTCCTGTCCATAAATGGAAATGGACTTGCCGGCTTCATCAGCGACTTTAAGCAGTAAAGAACCCGAACCGCAGGTTGGGTCATAAACTGTAGTTTGTCCGGTGGTGTTATGAGGATTAATGCCAATCACCTTAGCCATGATACGGGAAACTTCGGCAGGTGTATAGAATTGTCCCTTGCTCTTTCCGCTCTCGGTAGCGAAGTGCCGCATCAGATATTCGTAGGCATCGCCCAGTAAGTCATCACCCTCCGCACGGTTACTACTGAAATCCAGTTCGGGCTTTTCAAAAATTTCAATCAGGTTGCTCAGGCGGTCAACTTTATCTCTTCCTTTTCCAATCTTCTCGTCATCGTTAAAGTCAGCAACGGTAATCACACCTGTCAGGTCGTTGGCTTTGGCAAGTTCTCCGATAATCTTATTGATTTTGTCGCCAATGTCCGGCTGCCCCTTCAGTTTCACCATATCCTTAAAGCTGCCGCCTTCAGGGATTTCAACCAATGCACCGCCTTTGTCGGATACATATTTCATAAACAGCAATACCAGCACATAGTCTTTATACTGGCTGGCGTCCATGCTGCCTCTAAGTTCATTACAACCTGCCCAAAGCGAGCTGTATAATTCAGATTTTTTTATGGCCATATTATTCCCAATATCCTTTTATTTATCATGACACATAACAATATCTATCTGTTTATCCATTTCGCACTTGCTTACATCCCTAATAAGTGTCCTAATTTCTCTTGTTTTGTCTGAAGATAAAACATGTTGTCTTTTGTTGGCGGTATGGTAATATGTACTCGTTCTACAATGATGAGCCCATATCCTTCTAACCCAATAATCTTCCGAGGGTTATTGGTTATGAGCCGTATTGTTGTAAGACCAAGATCTGATAATATCTGGGCACCAATCCCATAGTCCCTGAGATCTGGCTTGAATCCAAGCCTTTGATTGGCTTCAACCGTATCAAAGCCCTCATCCTGAATAGAGTAAGCCCTGAGTTTATTAATTAGACCAATACCTCTTCCCTCTTGAAGCAGATACAGCAGTACGCCACAACCTTCCTCTTCTATCATGTTCATTGCTTGAATAAATTGTTGCCCACAATCACATCTTTGAGATTTGAAGAGGTCACCGGTAAGGCATTGGGAGTGTACTCGTACCAGAACATTAGCTTTATTTTTAACACATCCCTTTACTAAGGCAATATGGTGTTGGGTATCAAGCTCTGATTCATAACCTATAATAGTAAATTCACCAAAATCTGTAGGTAATTTTGTTTCTGTTACCCTTTTTACCAATTTTTCTGTTCTTCGTCGATAAGCAATAAGGTCTGCAATAGATATTATCTTCAGATTATACTCTTTTGCTACTTCAATTAGTTTGGGGAGTCGAGCCATGTTACCATCCTCATCCATGATCTCACATATTACTCCAGCTGGATAAAGTCCAGCCATTATTGATAGATCCACTGCTGCCTCTGTATGTCCCGTTCGCTTTAATACACCACCCTCCTGTGCCCTTAAAGGGAAAATATGTCCCGGTTTGGCAAGGTCATTTGATCTGGTTTTTTTGTCCAGAACGCATTTAATGGTTGTAGCCCGATCATAGGCAGATATTCCAGTAGTTGTTGTAAATCTGGCATCTATGGAGACAGTAAATGCTGTCTCCCGAACATCAGAAGATTCGCTAACCATAGGGTTTAACTCTAATTCATCTAATCGTGACCCAATGATAGGTAAGCAGATAAGCCCCCTGCCATATTTTGCCATAAAATTGATTGCCTCTGGCGTAACCTTTTCAGCTGCCATAAGCAAGTCACCCTCATTTTCCCGATCCTCGTCATCAACGACAATCAGCATTCGACCTGCTTTTATTTCTTCAATAGCCTCTGGAATAGATGTAAATGGCATAAATATCACCTCAAAATAAATTTTATGCAAATCCTTGTTCAGCCAAAAAACTATGAGTTAATCCCTGTTTTACAGGCTGAATAAGTTTTTCGACATATTTCCCCATAATATCTACCTCTAAATTTGCCAGATACCCTGTCTCTCTCAAAAACAAGGTAGTCTGATGAGCGGTATGTGGGATAATACACACAGAAAAGGTATGCCCAACAATATCAACCACAGTCAAGCTGACCCCATCGATGCAAACCGATCCTTTTCTAATAATGTATCGACTTAAATCATCTGTGGTTGAGAATCTTAAGATCAATGATTCAGCAGCCATCTTCTTTTCAATTAACCTTATTGTTCCATCAATATGTCCTGCTACCAGATGTCCCCCCAATCTATTTTCCAGCTTGAGTGCCCTTTCCATATTAACCTTATTGCCAATTGTCAAGGTTTGAAGATTGGTTAATCGCAGAGTTTCAGGGGATACATCTGCAGAAAAAGAATCATTACTCACCTTAGTTGCAGTAAGACAGGTTCCATTAACAGCAACACTATCTCCACGACTCAGGTCAGAAATGACTATTTTTGCACCAATTACCATTGACCCGGGTAACTTTTGCCTTATTGTTCCAATTTCTTCAATAATTCCAGTAAACATATTATCCATTATTATACAGTATTTGATAGAGAAAGTCAATTAAAATATTGATTGAACAGCTATGTATCCATCTCCAACCTATCCTCACTTTCTTGTTGACTTCAAGCCCCAAAGCTGGTACAATATCACAATGTATGAGTACACAAGGAAAAAGAAAAGAAATGAGGATCATCTTTATTCTCGGATTATTTGTCTTAATCCACTATCCACAACACCTTTTTGCTGCAACGACGCCGCAAGTCTTGTCCTGTACAATAGAAATTGCTCCACTTTTGATTATTACGGGTGAGGATGGATATTCAATTGTTCGGGCAGCGAGCTGTACTGTATCCTCTAAGGTTGGTATGCCCATGCTGCCAATGAAGACATTCTTTGTACTCTTGCCTGAAGGATCTGTTATCCAGGGGTTGGAGATAATTTCCACAAGTGAGGAGAAATTAGAGGGAAGGTATAACCTCAAGCCTGCCTCTCCCCCTCTGCCTGTTTCAGGGAGGAAGTGGAAAGTGGAAAGTGGAAAGTGGAAAGTTGAAAGTGGAGAACAGCAAATCAAGCAAGATATTTCTTGCTCCCAACTCCCAACCCTCAACTCCCAACTCTCAACTCCCAACTCCCAACTCTCAACTCCCAACTCTCAACTCCCAACTCCCAACTCCCAACTCCCAACCCTCAACTCTCAACTCCCAACTCCCAACTCCCAACTCTCAACTCCCAAC
Source organism: Candidatus Desantisiibacteriota bacterium (assembly GCA_043806395.1). Classification (GTDB taxonomy): domain Bacteria; phylum UBA9089; class CG2-30-40-21; order CG2-30-40-21; family CG2-30-40-21; genus CG2-30-40-21. Next base: position 12,506 of record JAZDHC010000110.1, read on the forward strand.
TCCCAACTCTCAACTCTCAACTCCCAACTCTCAACTCCCAACTCCCAACTCCCAACTCCCAACTCCCAACCAGAGCAAGTGGTGCAAATTGATTCCATCCAGCAATGGGGAGGGTTTAAACTGGCATGTATGAAGGTGTTTGGGGCAAGGTATGATACCCAATCAGGCGAGTTGACATGGATTAAGAGAATTGAGTTTAATCTTAAGCTAAGGCAAGTTCAGGACATCCATGTCAGCGGCAGGTGCCCCAACCCTGGCGCCCTTCAAAAATTAGTAATAAACCCGGAGCTAATCCCCAGATATAGCCCTGCCCCAACGGTGGAAAGATACCTGATTGTGACTAATGAGAGCCTTGCCCCTGCCTTCCAAATCCTGCTTGATTCAAAGATTAGCAAAGGGCTTGAGGGGACTATTGCTACTACCTCATGGATTTACAGCTATGAATCGGGCAGAGACAATCAGGAAAGGATTAGAAATTACATCAAGGATTATCAGCCGACATATCTTCTGCTTGGGGGAGATACAGCCGTGGTGCCGTATCGTGGGGTCTATGCTTGGGTTGAGGGTGGGACATTATTGGATGATAAGGGAATATCAACCCTTGCCCCTCCATTAGTTGATGATAATATTCCCTGCGATTTGTACTATGCCTGCTTAGATGGTGATTGGGATTATGATAAGGATGGCATCTATGGAGAGGTTGAGGATAGGGTGGATATGATGCCAGAGGTATTTGTGGGGCGGGCACCAGTGGATAATGCAACTGAGACAGAACAATTTGTGGCAAGGGTACTTGCCTATGGCTCTGCCACTGGTAGCTATCTGTATAATGAGGTGTTGATTGGGAATGTGTTTGATTCCTTGAATGATGGCAAATTGATCATGCAGGCAATTGAGGAGATTACACCCGGGGCGTATGATACGGCTTGTTACTATCAAAGCGAGGGAGCAACTAAAGCGGACATGATGTCTGGATTAAATGCCGGGGTTGGACTTGTTGCTCATGCTGGTCATGCCAATAACGATCAACTCCAGATGGGTGGTGATCGTATTTATCTCTATGGATCTGAACTAAGCCAGCTGTCTAATCCCTGCCCATTCATCTTCAATACTATCGGCTGTTATGCCGGGGCGTTTGATGTAAATGATTGTATTGGTGAGCAGATGGTTCTAAATGAAAACGGTGGTGCAGCAGCCTTTATTGGTAATTCAAGGTATGGCCTATATGATGAGACAAGCCCCATGCTTTACAGTGGTGAATATCAGGTGGAATTCTTCAGACAGGCATTGCGGGAGGGGTGTTCTCATATCGGTGAGGCATTAGCCATGAGCAAGCTCACCTTTGTTCCTGAGTGCGGTGCAGATACACCATACCGTTGGGTACAGTATTGCCTTAATCTCCTTGGTGACCCGGAGATGGCTCTGCCAATGCCGAGGGATGTTCAATCTTTGTATCAGGTTATTCAGGGAAATGTACAGGGAATAGTTGCCATAGGACAACAATTGCCACTGATTATTACCCTGAAAAACTTCCGGGACAGTGATTGCGGTAGTTTGAGTGTGGAATTAAGCACCAATGACCCATTCGTGGTTATTACCACCAAAACCGTTACTCTTGGACATTTACGATCGGGCGAGACAGTGAACAACGCAAACCAGCCATTTGGCTTTATGCTTATGCCCAACTGCCCTTGTGAACACAAGATAAAATTTACTCTGACCATAAACGATGGAACGGGTACGAGTACAGACACCATTTATTTAACCGTTAGCCTCATGGTATCAGATATGAATGCAATAATCTGTTATCCCAATCCATCCGTCAGGGGACAAATAGTAACCATAGCCAATATTCCAGCAGGTTCTGATGCCCTGATTTCCATTTATAACCTTTCAGGAGAAATGGTACGGCAGATAAATGCCACAGAACTGCAAGCTGGCGGTTCTATGATTGCCCGATGGGATACGAGAAATGAAAATGGGGAAAGGGTTGCTTCGGGCATATATTTTTATCGGCTGGTATCTTCCTCTGGTGTCAAGACTGGAAAGATAGGGATTGTGCGGTAAATAAGCATTCAGCCATCAGTCGTCAACTTTCCCCTTGCCTTCCTGTAAAAAAACCACTTGACCAAACGAATATTTTGTGGTATCATAGCTCTATTATGATATATGATTTGCTGATAAAAAACGCAGAGATTTTCGATGGGACAAAAAATTCAGGCTATAAGGCTGATATAGGGGTTAAAGGGGAAAGGATTGTCAAAATAGGGATAATTGATGCCCCCTCAGCATTGATGACAATTGATGCCACTGACAGGGTGGTTTGTCCAGGCTTTATAGATATGCACAGCCATTCTGATTTTACCATTCTGGCTAATCCCCGTAGTGAGAGCAAGATACGACAAGGCGTAACTACTGAGGTAATTGGTAATTGCGGTATGTCTGCTGCCCCGCGATATGAAGAGGCACTCAAGCGGGGACAAGAGATTTGCCATGATTTTGGATTTTCATGCAATTGGAAATCAATGGCTGATTATTTTAAGGTGCTTGAGGATACAGGTATTGGAATAAACATCGTTGCCCTTGTTGGACAGGGAAATATCCGAACATCTGTCATGGGTTATGTAGATAGTATTGCCACAGATATTCAATTGTCCCAAATGAAATCCCTGCTTGAGGAATCCCTTTGTGCTGGGTGCTTTGGCATGTCTTCAGGGCTCATTTATCCCCCGGGCTGTTTTACACCTATGGATGAATTGGTGGAATTATGCAAGATTGTAGCTGAATTTAATGGTATTTATACCACACATATGCGAAGTGAGGGCGATCAATTATTAGAGGCAATTGATGAGGCATTGACCATAGGCAAAGAAAGTGGGGTTCATGTCAATATTTCTCACCTTAAAACCTCTGGTCAGAGGAATTGGCACAAGTTGCAGGCTGTTTTTGATAAATTTGATACAGGAGGGCAAACACAAGGGCAAACACATAGGTTTGCCCCTACGATAGATAGATACCCTTATACCGCAGGTGGTACTGGATTGGATGCAGTTCTTCCTTCCTGGATGTATGAGGGGGGAACAAGTAAGGAGATAGAACGGCTAAAGGATGTGGAGATACGAAACAGACTGATTTTGCAATTAGCTCAGGAACACCAAAGGGATTGGGATACGGTTATGATCTCTTCAGTCTCAAATAAGGCAAATAAATGTTGGGAAGGCAAGCGGTTATCTGAACTGATGCAGGGTAATATTGAGTTATTATTCGACTTTCTGATAAGTGAGGAATGCAAGACAGAGGCAATATTTTTCAGCATGAGTGAGGACAACCTGCAACAAATCATGAAAAAGCCTTATATGATGATTGGTTCAGATGCTTCTTCCCGTGCAACCTATGGAATTTTAGCACAAGAGATGGTTCATCCAAGAGGCTTTGGAACATTTCCAAGGGTACTGAGCCACTTCGTTCGTAAGGAAAAGATTTTAAGCATGGAAGAGGCTATCTGGAAGATGACCCTTTTGCCTGCAAATACACTCGGACTTTGTGACCGCGGGCAGATAAAGGAAGGGTATTTTGCAGATATGGTAATCTTTGATCCAATAACCATAAACGATACAGCTACATATGAATTACCCCTGAGCTATCCGACAGGTATTGATTGTGTTATCTTGAATGGTCAGATAGTTGTGAGGAATGGTGAATGTATGGGGAAGGCTTGTGGTAAGGTGCTGAGGAAGGGATAGGAAATTGCCACTTTATATCCCCTTTTCCCACAATTCTAATCTCAAATCGGTACTATTAATCACCACCTTCACCTTTTCTTTTACCCTTGGTGTTTTTTGATTTGGAATAAATCCTGTGGAAATGATGATTATTTTATCATCCATAGACTGTATCTCCACATTAATACTTCCATTTCCTAAAGGGATATTCTTTTCACCCTTATAATCTGTAGGAGCAATCCTGCCAGAGGTGCTACCTCCTTGCGGTTGCCCTTTTGTAATTTCATGAATAGCCTTCTCTATCCCTGCCTCAGCCAGATTAAATGCAGCTAATTTTCGACCTGTGCAGTTGAAATTCACTACATACCCTTAAAATATTTGCAATTTTCATGAGATAAAGGTATTTTTTTGTAGAAATAATGGTAACTACTCAGGTGTAAATAAGGGAAAAGGGGGACGGTTCACCTTTGTTTGAAAGCTTGCGGTTAGTTGAGAGTGCAATATTCCCCCTTAGAAAAGGGGGTTAGGGGGTTGTATTCTGTAGATGATGTCCCCTTGCCCGAAAGGAATCATATGAAAAACG
>JAZDHC010000111.1:0-4491 GCA_043806395.1 Candidatus Desantisiibacteriota bacterium
AGATGATAGAGATATATGGATTTTTACTGCAAACTATATATAAAACGCTTCGTTCTATCCCCATTATCTCCTTTTCTCTCGTATATTTCTCTGCGTCTTTGCGTCTCTGCGGTGAAAAAATTTCATAATTAGAATTGCTGCTGTTAGTGTAATCATTAAGTAAGAATGTCCTATTATCCTATTTCCAACCTGTGTTACCATTTCCACTTTTCCTCTACCCATTTCACCTCATCTTCCAAGGTTTGGATATGCTTATCCAATCGGGCATACAAAACATCATCCATGATCTTTTTATAGAGTGGACCCTGGGGGATGCCCATTTGTTTAAGCTTATCACCAGTTATAAATATTGCCTCATCTTTCATAAAGATAAGATAATCTGCCACAGCTTTTTTTATCTTACAGGAAAGCCCTTGTTGAAATATGGCTTCAGCTTTTGCTACTACAAAGATAAGAACCTCTATGGACATCTTATTTAATAGCTTGTATATATCCCGTGGATTCAAATTTTCCTTCAGTCTCAGGTAGTTGATTGTTTTGGCAGCATTTTTTTTGCCATTAATAACCTTTTGCCGTTGGGTATTGGTAAATTTAAGATGAAGGGTAATCTCTTCTACCTGACTGATCTTCAGATTATCTACTAAAGCCAGAAAATATATCAGCCAGTGTTCCACGGTTGCCAAGGGTGCTGCTTCTTGTTTATTAATGATAAGTTCAAAGTAGAAAAGGCTTTCCATAACTTTTTCAAAAAGATTATGAAGCCTTTTGGAGGTAGCACTTCTGACAGTAAAGGCTATGGATGGGTGAATATATTTTAGTATCCCCAATTCTCCCAACCTGTGGATAGCTATCTGTGGTTTTTCATCATCAAGTATCAGGATAAGTTCATTCATTACCCTTTGATTTGCCAGACGATTAAAGAGTGGCTCGTTAAGTGTTGCCTCTAATATTAAATCTTTGGTTAAAGGGTCCAAATGGAAGTCTAACCTTGTCTCAAGCCTTATTGCCCTGAATATTCGAGTTGGATCGTCAATAAAACTCTTAGTATGAAGGACACGGATAATCTTGTTTTTTATATCATTTTCTCCACCAGCAAAATCAATCAGCCTGCCATAATCCTTTTCATTTATCTGGATTGCCATGGCATTAATGGTAAAATCTCTGCGGAGTAAATCTTCAATAATAGGGGATTCCTCTACCCTTGGCAAAGCAGCTGGATGTAAATAGTGTTCCCTTCGAGCAGTTGCAATATCAATCTTAAAGCCATCAGTCAAGGTAATAACAGCTGTTTTAAACCGTTGATGAGTTTTGCAATGTCCTCCTATTCTATTGGTAAACTCACTTGCAAAGCAAACCCCATCCCCTTCAACAACAATATCAATATCAAGGTTTTCTTTTTCCAGCAACAGGTCACGAACAAATCCACCAACAACGAATACTGGATAGCCCAATTCATCCCCAACATTGCCTATTTCCTGAAAGAGGTTTTGAATGGCAGAGGGAAGCCTTTTCATTAAAGGCTTGATGGAATGAATCTGTGCTAATCCTTGACATGGCAAGGAGTGTCCCTCAGGCAATTCCTTTAGCGTAGTCTTGGTCACCCTTTCTATTTCTCTCAGGAGAATTTCTTGCACCTCAAGAATGGATTTGCCCTTTATTATGCCAGAGCCAGCACATACATGTCCACCCCCGCCGATTCCTTTGAGGATTTCAGCGATATTAATTGCCTTGTCCCTGCTTCGAGCAATCAGCCACACCCTCTGTCCCATTTCAAAGAGGCAAAAGAGTGCCTCAGGCTTTTCTATGTTCATTATTTTGTGGGCAAGTATGGATAAATCTCCAATGTATGCAGGGATTGTTGCCTTAACCACAAGTACAAGCCTGCCATGAAAAAGATAAGCCTTTTGAGATTTCAGTAAGTCAGATATGGCAATTACTTGTTTTGGGGTTGGTTCTTTATTTATGAAATCAGATACAATCCGCAGATCAGCCTGACAAGAAACAAGGGTGGCAACAGCATTAATATCATCAGGTGTAGTAGAAGGAAAGGTGAGCGAACCAGTATCTTCATAGATGCCGAGGCTAAAGATGGTGGCATTAATCGGCGAAATGGGCAGTCCGAGCCTGATAATCTCCTCTATCAAAATGGTGGTGGTTGCCCCCACTTCACGGACAATCATCTTTTCCCCTGTAATATCACCTGCTTGGGATGGATGATGGTCATAGATATGGATAGGGATTCCCCTGTTAAGCAAATCCTTAAACTTGCCTATACGCCCCGGTTGTCTGGTGTCAACGATAATAAGTCTATTTACTTGTTCAAAAAGTATTTTACTGGTTTTGATAAGGAGAATATGATGCTGGTAGGTACTTAAAAATTCATCTACAGTAGGCTCACATGAACCCGGTATAGATAGATAAGCCTCTGGATAAAGAAGGGATGCAGCCTTCAGACTGGCTAAGGCATCAAAATCAGCATTAGTATGGGTAACGATTACATCCATGTCAATATATCCCTCGCCAGAGTACTTCTCCTCAAGGAGTATACCTAATTTATATGTATTTGTCAACTATTTTTTTTGCGGAGAGGAGTAAGAGCGTTGCATAAGAAGAGGGTAACGGTTCAAGGAGTGTAATAAAGGGAAAATGGAAAAGCAGGAAAAAGGGGAAATTCGGGATGGTTCATCTTTGTTTGAAAGCTTGCGGTTAGCTGAGAGTGCAAAATTCCCCCTTAGAAAAGGGGGTTAGGGGGTTGTATTCTGTAGATGATGTCCCTTGCCCGAAAGAAATCATACGAAAAACGATAAAAGTGAACCGTCCCGACTAATTTTTCTTTGGCTGCTTTCATGTGTTTATTCTTCCCTCACACAAATTCTCAAACCATCTTACATATCCTTCCGGTTTAAGAAGATCGAATGTATAAAATTGTTTTATATCTTGTTTGTATTCCTTGTCAAAATTTCCCGGAAGCGGCTCCAGTAATTTTGCGTTCACTGCTTCAAAATGATCCTTTGCCCATTCTGCCTTGGCTGGAGTGGCTTCATCATCATCTTCATCAGATTTTATTTCTACCACGCGAATAAGTGTCTCATATCTCTCCTGCAATTCCCTGAGGGGTTCTATATTCTTTACTTTGTCTTTCTTTTTCAGAAGAGCAATGTATTTATCCAGATCAATTTTGATAAAGAAATCAGGATTGAACCCGCGGATAACCCTGTCTTTTGCCACCCTTCCAATATTCATAATCAATGGAGTAAAAACCCTTGTCCGGTGATTTAATCCATGAGTCCAGATATTGTGCGTGCTCAAGCAATCTAAGAACAAATTCTTTTTCCGGATGATGAGAAACGAGTACAGTACTTTGTGGGGTTTTAAAGACTGACGGATTTACAATGTATGGCGGTCGATCGTCGTTTTTAATTAGTGTTCGGACATATTCACTATGTTTCCCAAGCAAACCAGTTGGGTCAATAAAACTAATGGCCGGCTGATATTTTGGCTTTTTGGTATCGCTAAGATGTTTAAGGAGTGCCTTTGTCTTCTCATCAACCTCTTCTTGATATGATTCGCTTATAAATGCTGTTGCATCTCGTTCCAGTTCGCCAACCCTGACTGATCTGCATTCAAGTTTTTGCGTGCTTATTGGTATAATATCCCCTTTAATGTTTTCAAACACACGCTTTTTCTTCCCGCGTGGTAAAAACTGGTTAAAGTAAAGATCAATTTGTTTTTTATTATCTTCTGTCAGCCCTTTGTCTGATATTTCAGCTTTTTCCATTGCGGCAAGTAGGGTATTTCTAATTTCATCCTCGCTCGGACACCGATTCTGCTCGCCACCACCAAAATCAAAATGTATCTCCTCAAATTCTCTTCCCTTAAATCGGCGATAGAGTCCATCTACCAGACTGTCCACGGATACGGTTTTTTTCTTAAGGGCATATTTATCCGGACTACCCTTCATGCGTTCAATGGTGACATTTTCATTGACATCATATTTTGTCAAAATAAACTCACGCATTGGAAGCTTGGTTTCTTCCTCAGTAACATCTTCTACTTTCTCTATGGAAAGATAATTGAGATTAAAAAGCGAGAAGTGGTGCTTACCACGCCAGTTATCTTTATCCATCACCTTCAACGGTTCTGACAAGATATACATATCAGAGTTTGTGACGGCATCCATCAACTCTCTAATATGTTCAGCAAACTTTTCATGATTGGTCACAGTAAGTAGTGGATAAGTGATAGGAATTTGCTTTTCTGCCCATTTTAGATAGGTGTGCAATATTCTGTCACTATTAGAGAAAAGTGAATATTGGTATATAGTTTCTGAATTATAGCATATGATTAATTATTTTGTCAAGTAAAAAATTGGTGGAAACTTGAGAAGCTTGAGGATTAGTAAGCTTTTCAAATTGAAGAGGATAAAACAGGGTAGGATTTGGGTATACTCTTCCCATTGTCTGTGTCGATAACTCCTTATTCCCATGCTGT
>JAZDHC010000112.1:0-6750 GCA_043806395.1 Candidatus Desantisiibacteriota bacterium
TTATTATTGCCATATCTATCTTGCCACGATTGGTAGAATCTTCTACTCTCAGGGAGTATCCAAGTGAGGCAAAGACTGCATAAAATATTGACGCATAATATCCTTCATATTTGTCCAATTCATTCTTTACATACCATTCATAGGGTATGGCAGCAAAGAGTCTAAAAAATATGTTCCGCAAAGACTCAAAATTCATCTCTTCTATGGTTTCATATATCTTTATCCTTGCCCGTTGATGTGCGACTGAATCAAAAACAAGATAGTTGGCAATATATTCATTCAGGCTTTTTCGGACCTCAAGGTTAGGATAGGAAAGTGTGAAGCAAATATCACCACCTAAGTTCTTTTTATCCTTTATCGTCAAGTATCCTGTTTGAAATAACAATGCTTCAGGCTCTATAAAGTCTACATCAAAGCTACATATCAATGATTCCCCTGCCCTTATCTCTTCAAGGTCTGGGATGTAATACCGTTTGTTCTTCAATAACTTTATTAAGAATGCAGGTGAACCTGTCTCAAACCAATAATTCCTGAACTCCTTGCCTGAGCTATTTAAGAATAATAGTATATCAAAGGGGTTGTATACACCCTCTCCAAGCCATGAATATCCATTATACCACAATTTTACCTTTTCTAAATCCACACCTACAAGGTGTTCCGCAAACACTGCTTCTAAATCATTCTGGGTGTAGCCACAGATGGTGGCGAACCTTTCATCTAAGGTTATATCTTGCAGGTTGTTTAATCCTGAGAATAATGATACCTTGGAGAATTTACTAACCCCGGTCAGCATGACAAACTTAATATGGGCATCGGTTGATTTAAGGACAGAATACAGATTTTTAAGCTCTTCCCGCATTTCCTGTGCAATCTCTGGGGTTTCTATGTTATCTAAGATTGGTTTATCATACTCATCGATTAAAACTACCACCCTTTGACTGTATTTCTCATTTGATTTTGCTATAAGCTCTCTAAAACGACCCGATATTGTTTCAAATTCACACTGAACACCAAGTCGATCTTGATTAATCTTTAGTACCTCATCTATCTTTTTCTTTAATTCTTGGCTACTTTTTGACACACCCTCACCAAAATCTATCTTTATTACAGGATATTTCCGACTAAAATCCCATTTGTCTTCTATCCATAAACCATTAAAAAGCTCCTCCCTGCCCTCAAATAATTCCTTTATCGTGTCTATTAATAATGACTTTCCAAACCTTCTTGGACGAGATAGGAAGAAATACTTGCCCTGATTTACAAGTTCATAGATTATCGTTGTTTTATCTGCATAGCAATAATCCTCAAGTATTATTTCACTAAATGTTTGAATTCCTATTGGTAGTTTTTTCATAATTGCACCTCAATAGAGAAACACTCAAAACACAGAGAAAAAGGAAAGAATCCTTGTTAGCTGTTACTTCTGCTTAATCGCAAACTTAATCGGCACACCCTCAAACCCGAATTCTTCACGGAGTTTTTTCATTAAATATTTAGAATAGGCGGGAGTAAAAAGTGTTTCATTGTTGACAAACAAGGCAAATATTGGTGGTCCTGCCTTTACCTGAGTAGCATAACGAATCTTCAATTGTTTTCCCTTAATGGTTGGTGGCTGAATCTCTTCACAAGCCTTTTCGATTGCCCGATTAAGCTTGCCTGTTGATATTAATTTCCCATGCTTCTGAGCAGTACTCTCTATAAGGTTAAGGAGTCTGGTAATCCCCTGTTTCTTAAGGGCAGATGTAAAGACCACCTGAACATACACAAGATACGGGATTTGTTCCCGTATAAGATTTGCGTAAGCCTCCCGCAGTGTTTCAGTCTCCTCATCTAATGGCCTGGTGTCCCATTTATTAATAGCAATAATACATCCGCAGCCCCTCTCTTCTATCTTGGACAATATTTTTTGATCCTGCTCGGTTAGCCCTTCATTGCAATCAATCATTAATACAGAGACACTAGAGCGTTTAACCGCATCTAATGCTCGCAAAACGCTTGATTTTTCAACATCCTCTTCTATCTTTGCCTTTTTTCTAATCCCGGCAGTATCAATAAGAGTCATTTCTTTATTATTCCATGTGATAAGCGTATCAATCGTATCCCGAGTTGTTCCCGGTACATTATCCACCAGCATCCTTTCCTCGCCGAGAATAGTATTTACCAAAGATGATTTGCCTACATTGGGCTTGCCAACAATAGCAACAGCAATTTGTTTTTTTCTTTTCTCATCTTCCGTATCTTCAACCAGAGGCGATGTTTCTTCATATTGAGGGAGATGAGAGATTATCTCATCAAGAAGGGTATTGATATTTAACCCATGAATACTTGATATAGCTATGGGATTACCCATGCCAAGCCTATAAAATTCAGAGATAAATTCTGGCTCTCGCAAAATATTATCAACCTTATTTACAACCAATATGATGGGTTGAGTGGTTTTATGCAGCATATGGGATACTTCTCTATCTTGAGTCGCAATCCCATCCTGACCATCGCAAAGAAATACAATAACATCGGCTTCTTTAATAGCTACCTCTGCCTGATGCCTTATCCCTTGAAGCAATGAGTCATGGCTATTCACCTCAATTCCGCCGGTATCAATAAGTACAAATTCAATCCCTGACCATGAGACTTCAATATAATTCCTGTCCCTTGTTACCCCTGGTGTGGGATGGACAATTGCCTGCCGGGTAGATGACATCCGATTAAACAGGGTTGACTTGCCAACATTTGGTCTGCCTACAATAGCTACAACTGGTTTATTCATTTTTTTATATCCCGTCCTTGCATGGTAATAAGGTTATAAGGTAATCAGTAATCGGTAAAGAACAGACCTCTCTCCTACCGATTACCCTACTACCTTATGACCTTATGACCTTCTTCCCTCTGCATACGCCTCTCTGAGTCTCTCAAGCGTCTTCCTCGGGTCCTCAACAATTATCTTAGAATTGCTTAATATGTCTACAAACCCAAGCTCATTCTTATACCTTGGGACAATATGGAGGTGTAGATGGTCAATGCTTGCACCTGCAATAGTACCCATATTATAGCCAATGTTATACCCGGAAGGAGAATAAAGTTTATCAAGTATATCAAGGGTTTTTACAGTCAATTCCTGTATCTGGGATGTCTCTTCCTCATTCAACTCTCGAATATCCTTGATATGTCTATTGGGAAAGATCATTACATGTCCAGGGTTGTATGGATATAGATTCAAGGAGACAATCATATGCTGACTACGATAAATATCAAACTGGACTACCTTTTCATCCCTATCCCTGACCGCACAGAGGATACAATCTACCTTTGGTTTCTCACCAAGCAGATAATTTTCCAGTTTAGAGGGGACAAACAGATGCATTATTTTCCTCCAAACAACGATTGTTCTACAAGCAGGCAGATAATATGAATAATGGTAATATGTGCCTCCTGTATTCTTGGGGTATTAGATGATGGGACAACAATGCAAACATCTGTCATATCCTTGAGTTTGCCTCCATCCTTGCCAGTAAATCCAATGGTCATGGCACCATTTTTTTTAGCCATGGCTATTCCCTTAAGCACATTAGGAGAGTTTCCTGAGGTACTTATTCCAATCACTACATCATCAGTCTCTGCTAACGCCTCTATCTGCCTTGAGAATATATCATCAAACCCATAATCATTGCCTATTGCTGTCAGGATAGATGTGTCAGTAGTCAAGGCAATTGCGCCAAGTGCCTGTCTTTCCATCTTAAACCTGCCCACCAACTCACCAGCCATGTGTTGAGCATCTGCAGCTGACCCACCATTGCCACAAATAAGTACCTTTTTATGCTGCTTATAGGCATTAATAATCAGCCTTATGGCATCAGATACATCCTTGATAGGGATATTATTTTTGACATCAATACTTTCCTGAATCTCTCTGTTTATTATTTCTCTCATAAAACCCCTTCCGTTTTTTTAATGTTTCATCCCCAAATCGCCTACCAATTGTTTGAAATCCCGTGGATTAATGGCTACATTAAGTGCGTCATCATAGGCAACAATATGTTGATGTACAAGTTGTGACAGGGATTGATCCATACTCATCATGCCCTGTTTTTTACCTGTTTGAAGCACAGAGGCAATCTGGTATGTCTTTGCTTCTCGGATCAATGATCTCACTGCCGGGGTAGCTATCAGGGTCTCAAATGCAGCAATTCTTCCACTTCCGTCAGCTTTTTTGACTAAGAGTTGAGAAATAATGCCTACAAGGTTTACGGTTAACTGCATTCTTACCTGTTGCTGTTGATGTGGTGGAAAGACATCAACGATTCGGTCTATGGTGGAGATGGTATCGGTTGTATGCAGGGTTCCCAACACCAGATGTCCTGTTTCCGCAGCAGTTACAGCCAAAGAAATGGTCTCAAGGTCACGCATTTCTCCAACTAAGATAACATCAGGATCCTCTCTAAAGACATGTTTTAATGCCTCAGAAAAGAAGTAGGTATCTCTTCCCAATTCCCGTTGGTTAACAAGGCTTTCCTTGCAGGTATGAACAAACTCAATAGGATCCTCAATAGTCATGATATGATGTGGAAACTTTTTATTTATATAATCAATTAAGGCAGCCTGTGTCGTTGATTTTCCACATCCAGATGAGCCGGTAATCACGATTAATCCTCTGGGACGAGAACATAACTCCATGCAAATAGGGGGGATTCCTAATTCTTCTATTGTTGAAATATTGAAGGGAATGATTCTGGTAACAATCCCTATCATCTCCCTTTGTTGGAAGATATGTGTTCTGAATCTGGCAAGTCCCGGGATATCATATCCAACATCTACGCCCATGTCTTCAGCAAACCTTTTCCGTTGATTTTCATCCATGATACTCATAGCCATTTGTTTTACCTGTTCAGCAGATAAAGGCGGCATTTGTTTCAAAGGCATAATCTCCCCCTGAATACGAAGAAGGGGATGGCTTTCTGCCTTCAGATGAAGGTCTGAAGCCTTGCATTTTACAGCTATTTCGAGAAATTTATCAAAATCTCTTCTGGCCATAATATTACACCTTTAACTATTTTGATATGTGGTAGAGGCTGAACTATTACCATAGTTTACATTATTCAGCCAGATATGTCAAGGAAAAAAATAGGGCAAACGCTCTCGGTCAGTTGAGAAGAGGAAAAAGATGCACCACAAAGGCACAAAAGGGAGGGGGAAGAAGACACAGAGGCGGAAATATTGAAGGGAGGCAGAGGAAAAGAAGTGTTATTTACACTGGGACAGTAGCATATCTTCTGTTGGCTTAATAAACTTCTTGTTAGCCAGTAGCGAGTGGTGTCTTGCGTAAGTCCTAATTAATGTAGCGGAGGTCTTTAGACCTCCAATAGATGGAAGGCTAAAGCCTTCCGCTACTTATGACCTATATTATTTCTATTCCTTCCAATAAAGTATTCTGGCACAAGAATTACATCGGATTATATCTTTACCCATTTTTACCTCATTTATCTGTTGAGGGGGAAGGGTAACAAAACATCCCTGACAAATGCCTCCATTAATGTGAACCATAGCCAGATTATTTCTACTTAGCCGCAACTTTTCATAATTAGTCAGAAACGATGGCTCAATAGCACCCACAATCTTTTGTCTTTTTGTATTCATCTCAAGCAATTCTTGAGTATTTATCTTAATATCTGATTCTATTTTTTGACTCTGGCGATTAAAATCTTCACTTTTTTCCTTGAATTCCTTTTCCTCTTCCACTATTTTTTTAGCAATATCATCTATCTCAGCCATCAGGGTAAGAAGGGTATCCTCGGTATCTGATCTTTCTTTTCTTGATTTTGCTATCTCATGATCTACTGCCTCTAATTCTTTTTGTGATTTAACCTGATATATCTTTTTTTCAAATCCATCTATATTTTGTTCTACTTGTTGGAGCTTGCGTTCATTATGCCTCAAATCCTTTTGCAGCCCATCATGCTTTTCTTTTATTTCCCGTAAGATAACCTCTTTTTTAGCAATTTCTTCCTTTTCTTTTTCCAATTGTTTGTTTAGATTAAGGTTAGTAGATTCAATCTCTTTAATAGAAATATCTATCTGTTGAAGTTCAATCAATGCCATTAATTCAGGTACCACAATAATCTCCTTGTAACTACTGGCAAAAATGGTGGGCGAAATAGGATTCGAACCTACGACCCCCTGCATGTGACGCAGGTGCTCTAACCAACTGAGCTATTCGCCCAAATAATGTACCGTAGCTGTAATCTTACAAATGGTGGGCCCAGTAGGACTTGAACCTACGACACGCGGATTATGAGTCCGCTGCTCTAACCAACTGAGCTATGGGCCCGTTACATAATATATATACAACCCCCCACTGTGATTGTCCTAAATATCAACCTTTTTAGGCATGGATTGTTTTTTGTTCTTTATGCTCTTTACAATAGATATAAATAGCAAAACCAATAGCCATTAAAACCCCACCAAAAACTACCATTATAAGATTGTACCACATATTATTTACTCCTTATTTACTCCCTTTTTCATCTAACCAAAAAGCAATAATCACCAGAATAAATGTCAAACAAAACCCTAATCCAATAACGAGAGGATGAATTATCTCTTTTGAGACAATTGAGCCTACTGTCTCAACAACCTTAAACTGACGCAATGGTAGTAATTCTCATTTTGATATTTTTCCACCGCAGAGACGCAGAGTCGCAGAGAAGAAACGCTGAATGAAGCATATAAATTCTCTGCGACTCTGCGTCTCTGCGG
>JAZDHC010000113.1:0-2767 GCA_043806395.1 Candidatus Desantisiibacteriota bacterium
GAAGGTGAACCGTAGGGGTAGACCTGTGTGTCTACCCAAATAATTGGGCGAACACATAGGTTCGCCCCTACGAACCTGAACAACACAGCTATCGTTGATTAAGACCAGCGAAAAACACAATTTATGACCTTGCTGAGTATAGCTGAAAACTTTCCTTCTCCCTCAAGTATTTGTGGAGATACACAACTGCATTTTTTAATATTAAGATTCTGCCCACATTGTGAACACAATCCTTTACATCCCTCATGACAACGAGGCATCATAGGCACGGCTAATACCAATTGAGCACAATATTCCTCAAGTATATTCAGGGTATTTCCTGTATAATTATTGACATAAATATCATCATTGGTAATTTCAAGGCTACCAGGCTCAACCTTTCCCTTTATTTCCGAGTGATAATCAACAATAAAATCCTTTTCCACAGGATAAGCAAATAATGCAAGACAATGACAACATTCAAGTTGTATCTCTGCCTTCAACCAACCAGACAACTCAATTCTGCCATGTCCCATTCCCTCTAATTCCATATGGAAGTCTATTGGTTTTTGTATCAATAGATTGGCATCCCTTAATAACAAGGCAACCTGCTTTTCTTGGGGGTCTATTTGTCCTGATACGACTATCTCTTTTTCTGCTATTTCACTTATATCAATATTAGCCAGCGACAACATTATTCTTCCCGCCTCTGGTAATGAAATATTTCTGACATCTTAAAGAAGAAGGCAATCTCTTCCCTTGCATTATCAAGGGAATCAGATGCATGGACAACATTCATCAGACCATTTATTGCATATTTATTTCTAATAGTCCCAGAAACAGCATGCTTTGGATCTGTTGCCCCAATCAACTCCCTTATACGAAGCACCGCCTTTTCACCCTCAAGAACCATGCTTACAATCGGAGATGAAGACATATACTCTGTCAATCTTTCATAAAACTCCCTGCCTTGATGAACAGCATAAAACTTAGCGGTATCTATCTCTGAGAGTTGAAGCATTTTTAAGGCAATAATATTAAATTTTTCACCTTCAAATCGTTTAATAATCTCTCCTATCAGCCCTCGCCATACACAATCAGGTTTCAGGATTACCAATGTCCTTTCCATTCCTTAAATATCCTCCATATAATTCCACTTTATTAGTAACTGTTGCTCTTATCCCAACATCTCATCCCACATTGTTTTTCCCCTTGAATCAACCCCTACCCAGAGTGGGAAATCATCAACGCTTAATCTAAAAACAGCCTCACAGCCGAGATCCTCAAAGGCAATAATCTCTACCTTTTTTATCCTCTGAGCAAGAAATGCCCCTGCCCCGCCAACAGTAACAAAGTATATTGATTGATGATCCCTGATACTTCTTACTACGCTTAACCCCCGTGGTCCCTTACCAATCATAGCAGCCATACCTGCATCAAGCAATCTGGGTGTATATTTATCCATCCTCATGCTTGTAGTTGGTCCCGCAGCACCAGGACAACCATTCTGCAACAACGGGGTTAGCCCTGTATAATACACTATTTGACCGCTAATGTCAAGTATTTTTTTCCCAGCTAAATGCTGACTGTCGTAGGACTCCACCAATCTCTTATGGGCTGCATCTCTGAGGGTATAAACAACCCCACTAAAAAGGACATGATCCCCTGCTTTTAATTGCAGGATTGTTTCTTTATCTAATGGAGTACAAATTTTCTTTAGATTCACGCAGTATTCTCCTTATATATAGGACGAACACAACCTCCCGAAGGTTTCTGTCCTTCGGGAGGTTGTGTTGCGAGAGGGGCGAACACATAGGTTCGCCCCTACATCATCCCTTCCCCATGTCTATTTGCATAACAGCAAAGGTTCACCGCCACAGGCAAGCTGGCAATATGTGTAGCACAGGTTTCTATATTTACGGTTAAAGCTGTGGGCGTTCCCCCAAGCCCTGAAGGACCTATCCGCAGTTTATTAATCTTTTCCAACAATTTATGCTCTATCTCTGCAATATGAGGTTCATGGTGTGGCATCCCTATCTGTCGCAACAGTGCCTTTTTTGCCAACAATGGGGCAACCTCAAAGCTCCCGCCAATACCTACCCCAACAATTAATGGTGGACAGGAACAGGCTCCTACCTGCTTTATGTGCATGACAATAGTACTGATTATTTCACTTATGCTATCTGTTGGCTTGAGCATCCAAAGGCTACTCATGTTTTCCCCACCACATCCCTTTGGCATGATAATTAGCCTGAATGTTTCCCCCTCAACTATTCTGGTATGAATCATGGCTGGTGTATTATCATTGGTATTTTTTCGAATAATCGGGTCAGATACCACGGATTTACGAAGAAAGGCATCATGATAAGCTCTTCTAACTCCATCATTTATAGCGTCTTCAATATATCCGTCCACAACCATTACATTCTGCCCTATCTCTAAAAAAACAACCACAATCCCTGTATCCTGACACACTGGCACACTTGTTTGTTCAGCCAATTCTATATTTTCAACCAGAATATTAAGAACATCCTTTCCCCTGCCAGTAGAATGAGTCAGGGCATTATCAAGGCTTTGCTTAATATCCGATGACAGGGAACAATTAGCCTTAATACACAACTGGTAAGCAAGTTCATTTATCTTGGACGCTTGTATTGTTCGCATTTTTACCCCAGAATTATCAATTTTCGGGACGGTTCACCTTTGCTTGAAAGCTTGCGGTTAGTTGAGAGTGCAATATTCCCCCTTAGAAAAGGGGGTTAGGGGGTTGTATTCTGTAGATGATGTC
>JAZDHC010000114.1:0-2966 GCA_043806395.1 Candidatus Desantisiibacteriota bacterium
CTCATTATGAACCGCAGAGACGCAGAGTCGCAGAGAATTTTATATGCTTCACTCAGCGTTTCTTCTCTGCGACTCTGCGTCTCTGCGGTGGAAAAATATCAAAATGAGAATTACTACCATTGCGTCAGTTTAAGGTTGTTGAGACAGTAGGTAGGAATCAGGAAAAATTTGGCATGGTTCAAAAGAGGAGATTTCCTACCCCCTAACCCCCGCCAGCGGTGGACATTGGTAGGGGCAGACCTATGTGTCTGCCCTGCTTTGAACCATGCCCAATTTTTTTAATTCATTTCAAGGAGGCAGTTTATGAAAATATGGGTAATAATTTTATTGGTATTAATTGGATGTGGTTTGCCATATCCTTCCTTTTGTGAGGAGAAGATGAATTATACGGAGGTTTCTGATCCGCAGACACTTAATCCCTTGAATATGTCTGATATGATCTCGTTTGGGTTTTCCAGCCTGTTGTATAATAGTCTAATCGGGATTAATATTGATATGATTCCACAGCCTGAGTTACTTGAATCCTTAGAGCCAGAGGTTTCACAAGACAAGAAGATATATACATTTAAGTTGAGAAAAGGGGTAAGGTGGCATGATGGTAGAGAGGTTACGGCTGAGGATGTTAAATTTACCTTTGATGTTATCTCTAACCCCAAAACAGAGACCAATATAAAAAGATTAGGAGACATCTTTCAGGATATAAATGTTCTGGGAAGCTATACCGTTCAGTTTATTCTTAGAGAGCCATGCCCAAAGGAGATAGTCTTGAGTAAACTCTTTTTTAAGATTATACCGAGGCATATATTTGATAAGGATTTTATTAGAGATGATGATGAATTTGGAACAAGTAAGGTTTTGGGGAGTGGTCCGTATAAATTTAAGGCGTGGCAAAAGGGAAAAAATGTTGAACTCAGGTGGAATGAGAATTACTTTAAGGGATGGCCAGCCCTTTCCGGGAATAACAAGAGAATCAAGAAGATAGATATGCTCGTTATTCGAGATGAAGTTGTCGCCAAGACTAATTTGAGACAGGGATGGATACACCTTATTCCAGTAGTTCGACCAGTGGATTATCCAGAGCTCAGAAGTGATCCATATTGCAAGCTGCTTGCTTATAATTCCCGGGGGTTTGCTTATTTTGGATATAACCATAACCATCCATTTCTCAAGGATGTAAGGGTCAGACAGGCATTAACCTTTGCTGTGGATAAAAAGGGTATGCTCCAGAAAATATACGGAAGTGAGTTTGTGGATAAAAACCAGATTATTGATGGACCATTTCCTTCGGGTGAGGGGGATCCTGATATTGATCCAAGACCATATGATGTTGCCAAAGCAAAGGAATTGTTGAGTCAGGCAGGGTTTAAGGATGAGGATGGGGATGGTATCCTTGAGAAGAATGGTCAGAAGTTTGTTATCAGCCTGAAGACCTTTGTTAAGGATGAGAGTTTTCGAAGGATATGCACCATGTATCAAAAGCACCTTCGGGATATTGGGATAATGCTGAAGAATAATGAAATAGAGTTTATGGAGATGAATAAATGGCGAAAGGATGTTTATAACAAAGATTTTGATATTGTGTTTGGATACTGGACATTTAGTGAGGATACCAATATCGTTGAGGATTTGTTCTCCTATGCTGCCATAAAACCAGGAGGCAATAATTTTGTTTCTTATCAAAATCCACAAGTTGAAAAACTCCTGAGGCTCAATAGAACTATCTATGATCCTGATGCCAGAAAAAAGAATAAGTATGAACTTCACAGGATAATTCATAATGATTGTCCATATACCTTTCTCTTTACCCTTCCCAAATATGCCGGGGTAAGGAGTAGTGCCTTAAAAGGGGTGGAGATACATCCTTATAATTTCTTTGCCTTTATCACAGACTGGTATCTGGTTGGGTCAGATGATGAGTAAGACTATGGGAATATCCAGAATCCTTTCAGAGGAGATAACAAGATTTATTTTCGTCTTGCTTATCGCCTCTACAATAGTCTTTACCCTGATTTATGCCTCTCCTGATGAAACTGTCTTAAGTAAAAAAACTTCATGGATGGTTCAATATTCTACGATGATGCAACGAATAATATTGCATCAGGATATGGGTATGACCATCCATCATGAAAAGGTGACTGCCTTAGTTATATCAAAGGCAAAAAACTCATTCTTCCTCATAACCCTTGCCATCTTAGTTTCTGTGCTTTTGAGTTTATTCTGGGTATGGTTGTTTTCTCGGCTTGAGCCGTATCCCGTTGTTCGTGGGATGATTAAGATTATCATTTATGGCATATCTGTTGTGCCTGTTTTTCTGGTAGGGTATCTTTGTATCATGGTTGCCTCAGAGAAATTTCACATTAAGCTTACCATGGATATGGTCGAAGGAATGAGGTATTATCTTATCCCTGGTCTGCTTCTTGGGGTTGGGGATGGTTTCTTAGGTGAGATGATACGGCATATTCAAACAGAGGTTAAGTCTATTACCGCAGAAAATTATATCCTTATGGCTAAGGCAAAGGGGGCTTCTCTCTGGCAACATATCAAGTATGACCTCATTATCCAGACATTAAGGGTTATCTTATCCAGGGCAACCTTGTTGATTAGTGGGACAGTGATTATAGAAATTATTTTTAATCTCGATGGAATCGGGAATCTGGCATTTAATGCCGCAGAGACAAGGGATGTAAACCTTCTTCTGGGGATACTCCTCCTGTCTGTATTTGTAGTTGCTTTTGTTAATCTGGTGAATCGAATGGTTACGATATGGATAGATCCGAGATTGAGGGATTGAGAAAAAATAACTTGTACAGTCGTGTCACCGATACATCAGCAATTCTCATTATGACTTTTTTCACCGCAGAGACGCAGAGGCACAGAGAAATATGAGACAGATAATGGAGATAATGGGGGATAGAAAGAAACGATTTTCATTGGATTTGCAGTAAAAACACTCACATCTTCATTAT
>JAZDHC010000115.1:0-3872 GCA_043806395.1 Candidatus Desantisiibacteriota bacterium
TATGAACCGCAGAGACGCAGAGTCGCAGAGAATTTATATGCTTCATTCAGCGTTTCTTCTCTGCGACTCTGCGTCTCTGCGGTGGAAAAATATCAAAATGAGAATTACTACCATTGCGTCAGTTTAAGGTTGTTGAGACAAGAGAATAAAAGGAGCTTGCCAGAAAGTTGACCCCAATCCCACTAAGATTATTCCAACAGATTAAGGGCGCCTCTAAAAACTAAAATCAAGTCGATGATGGCAAGGCGGCAAAGAAAACGAAAAAGCGCAGTTTACAAGTGGTAAATGAGCATTTTGAGCAGCTTTGCAACGCTGCCAGCGTGGCTTTAGTGGGTTTTTAGAGGTGCCTTAAAATAAAAAAACAGGAGAATAACCCATTGAATATTTCTAAAATTATAATACTATTTAGCCTTACCATCAACCTCATTACGACCATTCCTGTCCTTGCAGCTGAAAAAAAGGGTATCTTAAATGAGTCTGGGTTGTTTAATCTGGCTACCCAGTTGTATATTCAGGATGAGGATAAAACCGCATCCTCGTATTCTTTTGACCTCTTTCTCAAGCGGTTTCCGGAGAGTAAAAAGGCTATGAGGGCACAGTTTATGATCGCTGAATGTATGTCTGGGCAGCAAAAAAAAGTCTTATTATCAAAAATTACCCATGGGCTAAAGGATGAGATTGCACCTGCTGCCTTCAAATCAGCCATTGCTATCTATGAAAAGATTATAAGTAAATACCCTGACAGCAACTTAGCTGATGATAGCCGCTATCGAATTGGTGAATGTTACTTTAATCAGAAAGAGTATGATACGGCTTTGTTGCAATTTCAGAGGCTTATTGACAACTATCCACGAACCTACCTCCGTGCAGAGGCAAAGATGGGTATTGCCCAATGTTACCTGATGATGGAAAAATGGGGAAATAGCAAGCAGGCTTTTGATGACCTGATAACAGCACACCCAGCCTATCAACGCCAGAAAACCGTTATCTATAGCCTCGGATTAATTAACTATAGACAAGGGCAGTATGAAAAGGCATTGGAATTATTCAAGCAGATTGATACCCCCGGGGCAATCTATTATACAGGCAAGTCCTTAGAGTCGCTTAATCGACCACTCCTTGCCATTGGTTCGTATAAAAAGCTCATAGATAATTACTCGGAAAGTGTATTTCTGGAAAATGCCTATTATCTCTTAGGGGAAATGTTTTATCTCTGCCAGGACTACACCTCAGCCAGCGTTAAATATCAGGAGTTTATGCAAAAATATCCCAGAAGTGAACTGGTGGCATTTACCAGATACAAGCTGGCATGTATCTACCTTAAACTAAAGGATTATACCGCAGCTATAGACAACTTTGAAGCCATTGTCAGGCAATACCCGAAACACTCCATTGCCCCTTCTGCTCAATTTATGGTTGGAATCAGCCGCATGGAGCTTCAACAATACTCTAAAGCCTGCTTTGATTTTGGCGTGATTGTTAATCAATACCCTGCCTCTGACCTTGTGCCAGATGCCTTATACAAGATTGGATGGTGCTATTTGGAACAGGAAAATTATAAATTAGCTGCATCTACCCTTCAGAGACTTATTGACCAATATTCAAATCATCCCCTGATCCCAAGAGCCTATCTCCTGGCAGGAAACTGTTATTATATGCTCAAAAACTATGAAAGCACTATTGCTGCCTACAAAAAGGTACTTGATCAATCCGATCAGACTGAACTTCACGAGGTAGCCATTTATCTTATCAATCGTGCCTACTATGCTCAGGAAAACTATGACTCAGTAATTAGTGGCTATCATTATATGCTCAATAATCTTCCGCCAGGTAAGAGTAAGTGGCGGGCATTTGCCTATTTGATGATAGCTGAGGCATATTATCAAAAGGGAGACATCGAGGATTCAAAAGAGATTTATGAGACGATTATCAATGACTACCCTGAAAGCGATGCAGTATTTTATGCTCAGGATGGGCTAATCTGGTATTGTCTTCAGAAAGGGGAATATGAGACAGCATTTCAAAAGAGACAAAAGCTAAAGGAAAGCATGGCCCTAAAAAATATAGAACCAACAGGCATGGATGTTAACCGTCAATATGAGATAGCCAATGGCTTGTTTAATCAAAAAAAATATACCGAGGCACTTGAGGTCTATGAAAGCTTTGTCAAGGATTATCCTGATAATCAGTTTGTACCAGAAGGGTTATATCGGATGGGGCTTTGTTATTATCAATTAGAATACTATCGTGAGGCAATTGATGTCTGGCAAAAACTTAAGGATACCTACAAAGAACATCCAATCGCAATTGATGCCTTAGCTAAGATAGCAGATACATACTTTCGGGCACAGGAATATGATAAAGCTATCGTTGTTTATCAAGAGATCGTTAAAAATTATCCCAGGTCCCCAAACGGCAAGGATGCAAGGTTAAGAATCGGACAATCCTATTATAATGCCATGAATGATGAAAAAGCAATCGCTGAATTTCAAGGATTTATTGATACTTACCCTGATGACCCAAAGGCATCAGATGCATTATCTGCCATAGAGGCATCTCTCTATCGACAGGAAAAAAAGCTGCTTGCCAGTGGCGATAAAGAGGAAAACTCAACTGCCGCAATAATTAACATGCTCAGGGGTTTTATCACCAAGTACCCAAAGAGCAAATTGGCTTCCGAGATGCAATTTCATCTGGCACAAAAATACTTTGAGATTGAACAATATGCACAGGCAGTAGAGGAGTTTTCGCGCATAGCCATAAATTATTCAGACAGCAAATACATGGCTGAATCTCAATACCTGCTTGGAGAAAGCCTTTATGAGCTTAAACGATATGATGAAACCATTGCCGTGTATCACCGATTGCTACAAAATTTTCCAACATATGAATCCATTCCAATTGCCTCGTTTCATCTGGGTACGGCATTCTACAACTTGGAAAGGCTTGAAGAGGCAATTAAGACCTATCAAAGTCTTACGCAAAATTATCCTAATAGCGAGTATACCTCAGCAGCCCTTTTCAACATAGCCCTATGCTATAAAAAAATGGGTAAATTAGATGAAACAGCGGGTGCCTATCGCACATTTTGCCAGAAATACCCTGATGATGATATGACTACCAAGGCATTGATGGAATTAGCTGCAATATGTCGTAAACAGGGAAATTTTCAGGAAGCAATTAAAACCCTGACTGATCTTTCAAATAAGGCTCATGATGAGTCTAAGATGGAGATAATTTATAATACTGCTGAATGCTATCTGGCTATGAAAGATAAGGAAAAGGCAACCCTTGAGTATCTTAAGCTAAAGGATATGACCCCTAAGGGAAACTCCTGGCGATTGACTGCCTTAGCCAAACTCGGCGAGGGTTACGAAGAACAAGAACAATGGAAAAAAGCTATAGAAGTTTACGAGGATATTGTTAAGAATACCACCAAGCCAGAATGGAAAAAGGCGGTGAGTGAGAGGATAAAATTGCTTAAGGAGGCGTTGAAATAGGGCATGATTCACCTTCAGCAATTTTCATTCCCTCTGTCATTTCGGCATGGTTCAAAACTGTTCATCACAGGGTTACAGAGACACAGAAAGTAACATTCCCCTTATTCCGTAGGGACATCCCCTTGTGGGTGTCCGTCTGTTGATTATCCGTTGCGTTTATGACCATTTGGTGCGTTTTACGGACAGGGACGAGCCCTGTCCCTACGACAACTTTAGTTCCGTAACAGCCTGTCGAAAAGCAAAACAGCATTGTAAAAGAACGCAAACCAACAAATGAAGAACAAGCTGCATTTCTCACCAGTATGAACTCATATCTCGGTATTATGAAACACTACGATACTTACAAATTGCGAAAGGTGATTTTGTTCAAAA
>JAZDHC010000116.1:0-10943 GCA_043806395.1 Candidatus Desantisiibacteriota bacterium
TTTTGCAATAAAATGAGAGGGCTTAGGACTGTATTCATAGAGGGAAAAAAAGGATTTTGGAGTTAATTCTGCTTTCAAGGTCTGATCTCAATCCTCCCCTATTGACTTTGTCAAATGTGTAGGTCTGACACCTTCTCCTTCTGACACCTTCTCCTTCTCCCTTCTCCTTCTCCTTCTCCTTCTATATATAGTATCTGCTGCTGAGATTAGCACAACATACTGTATGCTTCTCGTGCCGAATTCATATTCTGTAACAGCCTGTCGAGTACTTTTTTCCGTTCTTTTGTAAGGTCAGTGGCGAACAGTTTATCTGTCTGTTCACTGCAAGCATACCGATTGGTTAGACTTTTATAGGGCGATGGCCACAATGGCACCCAATTACAGAAAAAATGAGAGACAAAACATTATTCAGCATTAAAGATATCTCGTGCAGAATGGAGGATTATGAATGAAGCCGTTTCTTAAGTCAATGCCATTCGTGTCTGTCTCTATTTTCCAAATATTAAAGCAGTGAAATAAACATAATGCAAAAACGCCAAATTCTAATAAACGCAATAATGTCAGTGGTTCAGATTATAGTAATAGGTGGTGTACTATTTGCACTTTATCGCTTTTTGTTAAATACCATTGGTGTTGAACAATTTGGAATCTGGTCCCTGGTTCTTGCAACTACATCCGTAAGCAATATTGCAAATTTGGGTCTTTCAGGGAGTGTGGTAAAATTTGTAGCAAAATATATCGCACGAGAGGAACATGAAAAAGTTTCCAGAGTTATTCAAACAGCTGCAATCTCTATAGCTTTTTTTATAGGTCTTGCAATATTAATTGGTTATCCTATTATAAAATGGATTCTTGGGTTGGTTATCCCAGACAAAAATCTTTCACTTGCAATATCTATCTTGCCTTATACAGTTGTATCATTATGGATTATGACCATTACCAGCGTTTTTCAAGCAGGTCTTGATGGAAGTCAGCGGATTTATTTACGAAATATCCTCTTAATGGGAGGTTCTATATTTTTCTTTTTATTGGTAATTATTATTACTTCTTCATATGGGTTTATTGGTTTAGCTTATGCTCAAATTATTCAAAATATAACAGTTTTATTATTTAGCTGGATTTTGCTTAAAAGATACATACCACTTCCCATTATCCCCTATCAATGGGACAAAGGGGTTTTTAAGGAGATTATTGGTTACAGCATAAATTTTCAGATAATTTCAATTACCCAAATGCTTTGTGACCCCATAACAAAAGCACTTTTAAGTAAATTTGGAGGGCTTTCTATGGTTGGATACTATGAAATGGCAAACAGAATGATTTTACAATTTCGTGCATTAATTGTTTCAGCAAATCAGGTGATTGTTCCGGCAATTGCTGATTTGCAGGAGAAAACACCGGAAAAGATACACTCTGTATATTTAATATCTTATCAGTTGGTTTTTTATTTTGCAGTGCCATTATTTTCCTTAATTATTATATGCACTCCTCTCATATCCGAGCTATGGATAGGACATTATGAGAGAATATTTGTTATCTTTGCAATATTGCTATCTATTGGGTGGTTACTGAATACACTCTCAGCACCAGCTTACTTTTCTAATCTTGGAATCGGGACATTACGATGGAATGTAATAAGTCATATAGTAATAGGTGTGTTAAATATTAGCTTAGGATTTTTGTTAGGGATATTTTATGATGGCATGGGAGTTGTAGCAGCGTGGATAATCTCGTTGGCAATAGGAAGCAGTGTAATCCATATTTCATATCACTTAACCCATAAAATTCCTTTATTAGAATTATTACCTCAAGCGAGCAGGAAAATCTTAGTATTGTGTTTTGTGGGTATATTATTTAGCTTTCTAATCCAGAATAAGCTTAACCATAATGTTAATGGATTATTATCCAATGGATTAATTATTTTTATATTCTCAATAATCATTTTCTTCCCTATCTGGCTTCATCCAATGCAAAGGCAGTTGATGAGGTGGGTAAGGAATGAATTGTTGAACAGAAAAGCAGGAGCGTAAAGTAATGAAAAAATTCAATTAATATTTCTTCTTATCTTTGCTCCAAACTTAAAACTTGGTTGAACAGCAATCAGCAATTTTTGGTGAACAATTAGCTGGACAACAGCATGATATTTCATGCAACTTTATTTATTTGCATCGAAAAATATCCCAAAACAATATGACAAATGTTCATTAATATGCAAAAATATTCGGTAGTTGACAGTTTTTGCTTTCCATCAGAAAGTGGAAAACTAAAATCGTTCACTGCAGATGTTGTAACTGTTCAGGAGTAATGAATGAAAAAACATCAGTCCTGCATTGTTCACCGAGAATTGCTCTATGCTTGAATGGCTTGGACATGATATATTTTCATCATACAAGAAATTATAGGAAAAAAAGACGATTGGGGGAACTAAAAACGATGTGCAAAATTCCTATCACCGTAAAAAAATGTGGTCTTTGTAGAGGCAATGCATTATTAAGATATGAAAAAATGAAAGGATATATTGAAGGATCCTTTTTTGATATCTACGAATGTTCTTTTTGTAATGCTACATTCGTTGACCCGCTAAAGTCAGATGAAAAAATTTATGATTACATATATAAGCAAGTACAAATTGTACCAGGGTATGAAAGATATTATCGATATTCAGAAGTAGTGAAAAAGGTTAACGACCCACTATCCTTTTTATGTAATTCCGAGAATGTTTACTGGGCAGTTAGAGAAGCACTACTTAAATATTCTCCAAGAAAGGATAACATTTCAATTTTAGAAATCGGCAGTGGTTTGGGCTATTTAACATATAGCTTAAATAAGGCTGGATACAAAACTACTGGTCTCGATATATCAAGTGATGCAGTCAAACTCGCGAAACAAAAGTATGGAGATTATTACGAAACAGGTAATTTGTTTGTTTTAGCAGAGAATAGAAAACATAGTTATGACTATGTGATAATGACTGAACTTATTGAACATGTAGAGGATCCAAAATCTTTTATTGTAGCAGCTCTTTCTTTGTTGAAAGAAGCCGGGAAATTAATTATTACAACTCCAAATAAATCTGCTGCACCCAAAGGTACAATATGGCAAAGCGACATCCCTTCAGTGCATTTGTGGTTCTTGGCAGAAGAAAGCATATCGTACCTCGCTAATGACCTCGGCAAAAAATGTGAATTTATATGTTTCACTGATTATACCAAAAAGTTTTATGAACAAGCGGATATTACAACTATTGATCAAATTCAATTGGGTTCGCCACGATTAACAAAAGAGGGTATTGTTAGACCAGTAACAGAAGCAAGTAGCTTGAAGAAATTTTTTTTGGATTTAATTGGATTTAAGGGAAGATATTACCTCTCTTATATTAGAAGACGATTAAAAACTAAGGAAATATCTAACCGTACTACAACATTGTGTGCAGTTATTTCCTGACTTATTTCAAGCAATTTGGAAACCTTTTTTGATACTGGGATAGGTTCTCTTTCTCGTGAAAACATGATAAGGCTTTTTGAGACACAAGGAGATTTTGGCAATGAATGACTTAACTAATAACTCTATTTTTGGAAGATTGGAGGATACGCAAATTACTTCAATGATTTCTTTGCCTAATTTGGCAGTTATTATCATCAATTGGAACTCGTGGAAAGATACAATTGAATGTTTGGAAAGCCTATTAAAAAGTGAATGTTTTGGATTTCATCTAATAATATTAGATAATGGCTCAATGGATAATTCTATCTATGAAATTAAAAAATGGTTAAAAGGAACATTTGGAGAACATAAAGACATTCAAAGTTTTATTTCCACTCATTCTACAGATAGAAAATTAGAGTTATTTCAATATAACCCTACAACCTATTTCATAGTTACAGGAGAAAATTTTGGTTTTTGTAATGGTAATAATATTGCGATTGAACATGCCTTATTAAACACGGATATTGAATATGTCTTTCTACTAAATAATGATACGAAAATAAAGCCAAATTGTCTAATAGAGTGTATAGAAAGTGCAAAAGAAATTAAAGCAGATATTATTGGAGCAATGGTTAAAAGTATTGATGGAAATAAGCTATTGTTTGGAGGCAGGATATTCCCAGACAGACTGTTTTTCTTAAATTTTACACCTACTCAGACAAGCCGCTATTTCAAAGTAGATAGAGTAGAAGGATCAGGGATGGTTATCAGCAGAAAATATCTTTTGATGCTTAAAGAATTAAGAGGCTATTACTTTGATCCATTATTTTTTATGTATTGTGAAGATGTAGAATTATGTCTTAGGGCAAAAAGCATCGGATTGGAGGTGGGAATGGCAAGAGATGCAATTTTGTATCATAAACATTCTAAATCTTCTGGTGGACACGGGAATCCCTATTCTTATTACTATATAACTCGCAATCGCATTTTTTTAGCTAAAATGTTTCTATCATTATTTTGGAAGATAATATTTCATGTATATTATATATCCTCAAGGATGCTGTCTGTTCTTTTCAAGATTATAAGAGGTAAAAGAATAGTAGCAAACGCAATAATAGAGGCATTAATTGATGGTTATTTTCATAAAGGTGGTAAATGGCAAAAGCATATTGGGTAGAAGGGAATGATATATGGACATAATTGGTGCAATAAGTGCCTTTATTATAGGTACTGGAATTTTATGGGGATGGCTTTTTTTTAAAACATGGTTTAATCACTTGACTATTTATTCTTTTATATGGGCATTAACGCTTTTGTTATATAGTCTCAAATTTATTGATTACTTCAATATTACTTGTGAAGCATGGTTTTATATCTTCTTTTCTTGGTTTTTGTTTTGCCTTGGTTCAGCTACAATTATACTGTTAAAACCATCAAGAAAGAAACCTCTCGCAATTACAGTTGGACTACTACATGCAGAGAGAAAGTTATCTTTGTTGATTATTTTAACCTCTATTATTGGCTTTATCGGTACATTGTCTGATTTTTGGATCCTTAAATCTGAATATGGAAGTATAATTAATATAATAACCTTTTCAAATGAAATATATGTAAGGAGGATTACACAAAATTTATCTTCTGGAATTCCATATATAGGTAGCTTATCTCTTACAGCCGCATGTTTTGCGGGGATACATCTTGCTATTGTAAAAAGAGTTAGATTCATTCATATTCTGCCACTTCTAATATCAGCTCTTCAATCATTCGTTTCTATGGGAAGGGTATGGTTATTGTTTGCATTAGGATTATTTTTTTGTGGGTATATGATTGTATTTTCGTCTTATGTTCAATCAAGCAAGAGATATTGGAAAAATATTATTTTTGTTATATTAGCAGTAATTGTCCTCCTATGTTTGTCAAGTTTTGCTATAAGCAGTATTCGTGGAATTATTGCTTGCTTCCCATGCGAATCTAAGAAAATGGAAGTATTAAGGAATTTGCATCCTTTCTTTCCACCTTGTTATGTATATTTGGCAACTCCGCCCGTTGTCTTTAGTGAATTTATAAAGACAGGAGGGAAAGAATCATATGGTCTTTTTTCGCCTATTTTGCGTTTTTTTTACAGAATTAAATTAATTGAAGAAAATATTCCTTCTTATGAAGAGATGCATAGTACACCTATTAATATGAATGTTGGAACATACTTGAAAGATATATATAATGATTTTGGTGGCGAAGGGATACTCATAATGGCCTTTATTGGTGGTATGCTAACAACAAGACTCTTTCTCGATAGAAAACAATTAAATTTGAATAAAACAATAATACTTACTTACATTTTTCTATTTATTTTCTTTTCTTGGTTTACTGCAATAATAAAATTAACCTATATTATGATAAGTTTAATTGCAGCACTTATATGCTCTATATTAATCAATATTAATTTAAAAAGATTCTTACTTGATAAGAATAGACGATGAAAGTTACTACTGTTCGGTTATAACTTAAATAATGGTAATGGATTAGTGTTTGACAGGGAAACGGACAACCGCAAGGGATTGTCCCTACTTAAGAACAAATGATAAATTGGATTGTCGTTGTATGTCCAATGTGACAGAGGTGTTCTCCTTTTGTCCCTGTCCGAAACTGTTTGAGGCAGAGAACATGTTTCCTTACTAATCACTGACTGATTATGTGAAGTGTATTATTCTATCAAAAGTTTGGAGTAAACAACTGATTTGATGGGAATTAGAATCTAAAAGAGGAAGATGCTTACAATGAAAACCGTTTTAACTAACAATCTGTCAACACAACTAATGTTTCTATGTATGGAAAGCCCATGGCCGGCGATTAGCGGTGGTGCGTTGCGTACTTTAGGATTATTGAAAGAGCTTAACAAATCTTTTGAGATTGAGCTTGTTGTATTATCACGCCAACCATTATCAGGTGAACAAATAGCTGTGCTAAGGGAATATTCTGATTCAATTGTTCAGGTATCGATGAAATTTATTTCAATTCGAGAAAAATTAAAAACATTATGGCATATGTTTATATCAAACCTACCATATCATTGTGCCATTATTGATATATCGTTTCGTGAGTATCCAGAGATTTTACATAAAATATTAAATTATCAAGGTATTGTATATGCAAGTTATGGACATTGGGGAACATTGATTCGTGATCGTCAATCGCCAAACTGGATATTAGACCAACATAATGCCGATATTGAATTTTGGCGTGTGTACGCTTCTCAGGCATCTAATTATTTGGTTAAATTGATGGCATTAGTGAACTGGCATCTGGCTAATAAGCATTTTAGACAAATCTATGCTTGTGTTGGTCGCATCATTTCTGTCTGTAAAGAAGACAAACAGCTTACACTGGCTGTGTCCCCAAATGCAAAGGTAGATATAATAGAGAATGGAGTTGATTGTTCATATTATTTTCCTAATCGGGTTGCACACAGCGGACATCCTCGGTTGTTGTTTACAGGCACCTCCGCAGCACGAAATATGACTGCTCTACATAAATTTGTGCGTAATGTGTTTCCACTTATACAACAAAAGCTATCGGATGTTGAATTACTCGTTGGTGGTAATTTCCATAGTAAGGCTCAATCTCAATTCAAAGGATGTCGTGGTATTCGATTTACAGGCCGAGTAAATGACATACGACCTATCTTTAACGATAGTGATGTTTATATATCGCCCTTTGATGAGACGCATGGTTCAAAGCTTAAGATTGCAGAAGCTATGGCAATGGGTATGGCAATTGTTTCAACCCATGAAGGAATACGAGGTTTTCCTCTTGTTGATGGCAAATCTGTTCTTGTAGCTTATAGCAATGAACAGTTTGCTTCTCTTGCTGTCGATTTACTAACTGATTCTGTAAGACGAGAAATAATAGGCAAAGAAGCACGTAAGGTTGCTGAAATGTTTATTGATTGGAAAGTATTAGGCAAGCGATTGGTGCAAATCATTAATTCAGTATATAAGGAGAATTAGTTCTTATGTCAGGTTTAGTTTCTATTATCATTCCATGCAGAAATGAAGAAAGATTTATCGGTAAATGCCTCGATTCTATCATTGCCAACGATTATCCAGAGGATAAACTTGAGGTATTGGTTGTTGATGGGATGAGTGAGGATGGGACAAGGGTAGTAATTGAGAAATATGCTCAACAATCTACGAATATTAAACTTTTGAATAACCTTGGCAAGATTGTGCCGACTGCAATGAATCTTGGCATCAAAAAGGCGAAAGGTGATATAATCATAAGAGTGGATGCGCACAATATATACCCCAAAGACTATATTTCAAAGACAGTCTATTGGCTCGAAAAAACTAACGCTGACAATGTTGGTGGGATATGGGTAACCCTTCCTGCGACAGATACACTAAAAGCAAAAGCTATTGCCTTATCCTTATCTTCTCCTTTTGGTGTGGGAAATTCCATGTTCCGAATAGGTGTGAAAGAGCCTACCTATGTTGATACTGTTCCTTTTGGTGCTTACAGAAAGGAAGTGTTTGATAAAGTTGGCCTTTTTAATGAAGAACTGGTAAGAAATCAGGATATAGAGTTTAATTTACGACTAAAAAAAGCAGGAGGTGAAATTCTTCTGGTAGCTGATATTATAAGCTATTATCAAGCTCGATCTAATCTGAAAGATTTATTTAAGCAAAATTTCTTAAACGGGTTTTGGGTAATTTACAGCATGAAGTTTGCCAAACTGCCATTTTCAATAAGGCATCTTATTCCTTTTGCCTTTGTATTTTCTTTACTTAGTAGCTTTATTTTCTCTTTTCTTTATAAGCCTTCTATCTATCCATTTGCTTTTATAATCAGTACCTATATGATTACCAACATATCTTTCTCCTTATGGATTTCTCTTAAGAAGGATTTAAAATATCTTCCATTTCTTATTATCTCATTTCTTACCTTGCACTTCTCCTATGGTTTTGGCTCTATATGGGGAGTTATAAAGCTTGGTGTAAATAAGGTTAAGGTTTTGGCAAAGAAGTTTGCTAATATTTTCAAATGTATTTGTGAGGATTAGTAAGCAGACCGAATCGAAATGCATTTTTTAAAATTGATGACTTGTGCTTCAATTCACATCATACTATTGCAATAGGAGTGTCCACATAAAGATGCTAATCGACAAGTTATCTACTGAATACGAACTGCTGAATAAGTGCATTGCTTGGCATGTCCGACCACACCGGCAAGTGTTTCTTGAGGGTTTAGCTACCATATCGACATCTCTTCGTTTTGATAATTTGAATGTGCTCGAACTTGGTGCTACTGCTCGGTCAACACTGAGTCCGTTTATGGTCGCCCGTGGTGCAAACTCGACGGTGACATGTTACTCTGAGGATGAACTTCCAAAACTTGATGGGACATTGTCGCAGATAGCCCAGCAGTATGGCCTTGCGAGGGAAAAATTCCATGTCTTGCAAGCAGACATTTTTGCATTGGACAAAAAGGCCAGATTTGATTTGGTCATATTAAAAGATGTTCTGGGGGGGGGTTAATCGCCAACACGACCAAGCTGAGTTTCGGAAGGCGGTAAGCAATTGCTTGTCGATTCTGATCCCCAACGGACATCTTTTGATAATCGATAAAGCCCGCTCACTAAAGGTCATTCACTTGATACTCAGGAAAATAGGCTCAGCAGGCAGGAATGAATGGCATTATTTCACATTCGATGAACTCAAGCAACTGATTCCCAGAGGGCATTTCGAAACTGTTTTTGCCTCACACGGTATTTTGAGTTTTGGCAACTTTGGTGGTGGAATATTTCAAAAGGTGGCTGATTTTCTTGATGAACATTGCGTTGAAAGGTTTGTTCCCTTAGAAAAACGAGTTGTGTTCTCGCTTGTTTGCACAGCAAAAGTGAAGTCAGACACTGTAGCTTGCAACAAATCAGACATCACTCTGATGTCATCCTTGCGAGATGAGATATTGTAATCGAGGACGAGAGATGAATTTAATGAAAAATTTGATTGAGAGATATGAAGATAAATTCAAAGACTATCTAAGTGTCAGTCATGCCTCCTCCTTTTGGAAGGGTCGGGTGGCATTATATGCCATCCTAAAGGCAATGGGGATTGGGGAGGGTGATGAGGTTCTTGTAGAGGGTTTTACCTGTGTAGTTGTGCCAAATGCGGTTATCTTTGCTGGGGCAAAACCGGTTTATGTTGCACCAGATCCCAAAACATATAACATGGATATTAACCAGATTGAGTCTAAGATTACTTCTAAAACTAAGGCGATTATTGCTCAGCATACATTTGGGTTACCGGCTGACATGGATGCTATCCTCGAGATAGCCCAAAGACATAATCTGAAAGTTATCGAGGATTGTGCCCCTGCCTTAGGAGCTACTTACAAGGGCAAGAAAGTTGGCGCCTTAGGTGATGCTGCTTTCTTTAGCACGCAGTGGTCAAAGGGCATTTCAACAGGATTAGGTGGTGTAGCAGTAACAAATAATCCAGAAATAGGGAAGGCAATCGAAAGATTTAAGAAGGAGTGTATGCCTCCATCTTATAGGGAAATGTCAACACTTTTTACCCAGTTAAGGTTGTATCAGATCATGTATAACCCAACACTCCATTGGTTTGGCATTAAAACTCACCGCTTATTATCAAAACTTGGTCTCTTCATCCCTTCTTCAACAAACGAAGATTTACTCAGCCCTCGAAAACCAAATGGATATGAAAAATTATTTACGAATTTTCAAGCAAAGATTGGATTGAGAGGATTTGAAAAATTAGACAAAGACAATGAGCATAGAAGATACATTGCAAGCTTATATGATGGATACTTAAGAGAAAATAACTTGCCTGTTGCTTATACTGAAAAAGCAGAGGGGCATATTTATTTAAGGTATCCATTGCTTGTTAAAGATAAAAATGCAATCCTGAAAGCGGCCCAGTTTCAAAACATAGAGATCGGTGATTGGTTTATCTCTGTGCTTCATCCCTTGAATGCTCCTTTGAACACAGCATGTTATAGAGATGGAGATTGTCCGGTAGGTGAGAAAATAGCCGTGCACCTTATAAATCTTCCCACTCATTTGGGGATGAATAAGAAAAAGGTAGTGAAGGTGATAGAATTCTTAAAGAGAATGAGGGATAAGGTATAGACAACTCGTAATTGAGCCACATGAACAATCCCAGAAATCCCGATGTCAGAGGGGTAAAGAAGAGAGAAATTCAGCATCTTTTCCCGAATTGCACCTTTGATTTTCGACGAATAACCCTTGCTCCACCCATTACCCGCCTCTTAGCCCCATGCTCATGGTTAATCTGTTACCTTCTGGAAAAGCTCAAGGTTTTGAATACTCATTATTTGGTGGGTATCAAAAAATCATAACCCAACTTCGCGACAAACCACCTAAAAACCGCCAAAAACCATCCAAAAAAGGCTAATTTCTGTTACCCCTAAAAAATAAGTCTTATCATATCAACAGGTTATGTAATTGGGTTATTGAAAATCGGTTTGTAGTGCCAAAA
>JAZDHC010000117.1:0-3436 GCA_043806395.1 Candidatus Desantisiibacteriota bacterium
TTTTGCAATAAAATGAGAGGGCTTAGGACTGTATTCATAGAGGGAAAAAAAGGATTTTGGAGTTAATTCTGCTTTCAAGGTCTGATCTCAATCCTCCCCTATTGACTTTGTCAAATGTGTAGGTCTGACACCTTCTCCTTCCATTCAGACAGGGGGGAACCCAGCAATTCTAAGTTATGAAAAAAGATTAACCACAGAGGGCACAGAGAATCCACAAAGGGCACAGAGAAATGAGGAAATTTTCACTATTTTTCCATTTTTCTTAGCTTATAAGTAATGGGTCAGTGATTGGCAGAAAGATGTGTAAAAAAGGAGAAAGGGAGAAAGGGGAGAATTGGAGAAGAATTTCTAAAGTATTGTAATGACATATCTTTCCCCACTTCTCCACTTTCCCCTTTTCTCCTTTTTTACACATTTGTATAGTCTGCTATCTTCTTTTACCTACCAATCACTGTCCCATTACGATTATAACACTATATTTGTACATCTTGCGTTTCGAAATGAGAATTGTTGGTGGCAAATTATTCCAGTAATTAAATGAACGGTTACGATATTTCCCACATTTCCACATTTTCTTTAGTTACGCCTGAACTGTTACGAAAAAAGCAGAAAGAGTATTACCAACTCCTCTATTTTCTACTTTCTGGACATCCATCTGTGAAATCTGTGGATAATCTTGATTGTACGGCTCGAAAAAACTTGAACATCGAGTAATACAAAATAGGACATTTTCACTTTGGTATGACATCCTCTAATTTTTTATTGACAGGGGAAACTTATCATGATATAATAATCATGTCCTCAGTGTTACCAGTGGTAAATGGATTGAGGCGTACAATAATGGAAACATTAAGATAAATTTGTCAAATTGAAGATTTTTTGGTGGCAGCACATAAGGAGAATAATCATGCAAGGCAGAGTATTAAAGTTCAAGGAAGAAGAGGAACATATCTTAAAGGCATTGCCGGCACTTTTAAAGAAAGATGTGTGGTTCAGGCGAGAGGTGTCAGTCATTTTAAGTGAGATTTTTAGTACAAAAGGTGAGTTAAAGCAGATGTTTGAAGAGAGTCGGATTAGTCGAGAGGAGGCTAAGCGGCAAAATGACATTATGGAATGTAAATTTGAGGCTTCAAGTCGTAGATCTGATGCATTACTTCAAAAGATGCAGGATGGATTTGATTTGCAGAGGCAAGAGATAAACAAGTTGGACACAAAGGTTGATAATCTGGACACAAAGGTTGATGCTCAGGGACAAGCAATAAAGGAGTTGGATACAAAGGTTGATAATCTGGACACAAAGGTTGATGCTCAGGGACAAGCAATAAAGGAGTTGGATACAAAGGTTGATGCCCAGGGACAAGCAATAAAGGAGTTAGACATAAAGGTTGATGCCCAGGGACAGGCAATAAAGGAATTAGACACAAAGGTTGATGCCCAGGGACAGGCAATAAAGGAATTAGACACAAAGGTTGATGCCCAGGGACAGGCAATAAAGGAGTTAGACACAAAGGTTGATGCACAAGGACAGGCAATAGAGAAGTTGGACGCAAAGGTTGATAAAGTGACCATAAAAATAGATACGCTTGGGTCAAGGTGGGGGATATTTGCCGAGTCTACTATCAGGAATACATTAAGGGAGTTACTGACAAAGCATTTGGATGTAAAAGAGATAGTAGAATGGAAGGTACATGATAAGAATGGGGTTGTCTTTGGATATCCCCAGGATATTCAAATAGACTTTTTGATAAAGAATGGTGAAGAGTATCTTGGTGAGATAAAGTCGTCGGCTGGTTCAGCAGATGTGACTGTTTTATCTCGAAAGGCTAAGTTTTATACACAAATAACAGGTAAGACTCCAAAGGTACTCCTTGTGGCTGTGAGTATAAACGAAGAGTGTCGAAAGAGCTGTGATATACTAAATATCCAGCTTATTACCCATGATGAATTATAGAGGAGGGGTATGATATTTTGCCGTAAAACAGCAAGTTTTGATTCGTGAACTCTGGTTTCTTATGAAATGATGAAGTGTGAAGTAATTTAATTCTATTGCCGACTGATTCTGAACGGTTACAAATAATTGACAAATATTTGTAACCGTTCAGGTAGTATAAGATGAAAGAAATTCAGCAATTCTCACTTTGAGGCGAAAAAGACGCAAGATGCACAAATGTGGTGTTATATGGAGTCCGATAAAATAGTTGACATTAGGGCTACAAACAGAAGCCGATTACTCATCAGTGCATGCGGGATAGTTGTTTGGATCATATGTCAACAAATTTACTGGATTGCATATAGTTACCATTTTTCAAGGAGAAAGATAATGAAAAAAATGTGGTTGGCAATTTTTATCCCCTGGTTACTGGTTTCTTGTGCGACAGATAAAACCCTGGTCAAGGAAGATAGACTTGTTCAACAACAAGTGGCAGAGAAAGAAAGTAGGGACAAGATATGCCTTGCCCCTACAAAAGACAATTACCCTATCTGGGTTTATCAACCAAATTATGGCGGGGTATTAGGAGCCGTGGGTATAGCCAAAAAACAGGAAAAGGGTGGTTATGTGGCTCAGAAAAGGTTGGCTATTATTATCGCTCAGGCAGAGATTGCCAAACAGATTGAGGTGATGGTTAATACAGAGTTGCAAACAGAAAAGACCATGATTAATCAGGATTATTATTCCAAATTCAGCTCATTATCAAGACAGGAAACACAACAACTTATAAAAAATGCTGTGGTGAAGGACGAATGGATCCATCCAGAAACAGGTGATTTATATATCTGGGTGGTGATTGCGAGGTGAGGCGTGATTGTTCATGTTCCGAATTTCTTAAAATTTAACGCAAGGAGGATATTAATTTATGTTGAAATCTAAACGAATCAGTGGAATAGTGATTGGAGGGCTTTTAAGTCTTTTTGTTTTTGCCATGCCTGTATTTGCTGCAGTGGATATGTCTGCAAAACAGGAAATAAAACAGGAACAGTTGGATAAAAAGTCGGCTGAGTTAGAACAGATTGAGAATAATATCCCTTTGATGGAGGCGGAGTGTCCAAAGCTATCATCCCAATATGAGTTGGCTCAAAAAGACACCCAGCAGAAAAAGAATAACTATCAAAAGGCAAAGGATACCTATGATAGAGCCTCTAAGAATGATGATATGTTCACCACAGGACAATTAATCCAATTCCTTAATGACTATAAAAATGCTGAAAAAAAGCTTAAAGCCTCAGAGGATAAGCTACAAGAGATAAAAAATGAAAAGGAACGAATTGAAAACAATCTCAATGCCCTGAACAAGGGAAAGAAGGCAAAGGAGATTGAGATATTAGGGATTAAGGCAGAGCTTTATGAAAATGAGTTGAGTAAGCCTATTTGGGTTGAAGGGGTTGGGGAATGTATTATGGATGAAAATAAGACCATGAAGGACTGTGAGAAATTAGC
>JAZDHC010000118.1:0-9098 GCA_043806395.1 Candidatus Desantisiibacteriota bacterium
GCATGGTTCAAAATTGTTCACCGCAGGGTCACAGATGATACAGAGAAGAACAACCCCCTAACCCCCTTTTTTAAGGGGGAATTAGGGAAACATAGATACTTGCTTGCTTGCTCAATTTGTTACCCTGATTTGAACCATGCCCTAATTTATTCTCTGCGTCTTTGCGTCTCTGCGGTGAATAGGTACTCTTTATGCTACTACATATGGCAATAAAGCTACAGCTCGTGCCTGTTTTATAGCAATGGTAACAATTCGTTGATGTCTGGCACAATTTTTTGATGCCCGACGATGCATTATCTTTCCTCTTTCTGTGATATATCTTTGCAGTGTACCAATATCCTTATAATCTACGAAATCAACCTTATTTACGCAAAACCTGCATATTCTTCTTTTAAGTGGTCTTCGCATACCTTTTGCTTTACTTTGACTTTGACTTTTTCTATTATCCATCATCGACTGTTCTCTCCTTTTATTGTTTCAATCCACGCTCCCGCACGGGGAGCGACGCTGAGTAGCTACTAATTAAAACGGAACATCACCATATTTATCATCTTCGTAAGAAGGAGCACCTTCATTACCTTTATTCATTTCTGGATATTCATCATGTCCTCCTGAAGAATCTCTTCCACCAAGGAATTGGACACTATCTGCTACTACATCAATGGCACTTCTTTTTTCACCACTTGGAGTAACCCATGATCGTTGTTGAAGGCGACCTTCAACCAATACAGGTCTCCCCTTGCTCAGATATTTGTTGCAATTTTCCGCTTGTTTTCCCCAGACAGTAATACGAACAAAAAGAACCTCATCTTTTTTTTCGCCACTCTGGGTTATGAAATTACGATTTATGGCCAAATCAAAATGAACTACTGATTGTCCGCTTGGTATCTGTCGTAGCTCTGGATCCCTTGTTAAATTTCCGGCTAAAATAACCCGATTATAACTTGCCACTGTTCATTACCTCCTTTGCTTGGTAATCAGGGTCTGTCACAGAATAAATGTGTCACACGCAAGATTAGCGAATTCGTAGGGGCAGGTCTTGCACCTGCCCTCTCAGGCGCCCACCCCTCTTGAAGGAGATAGACACTAATCACTTCCAACTATTCTGTTGTTTCTGTTGCTTCTATTACCTCTGCTACTACTTCAGATTCAGACACTATTTTTTCCTCACTGCCTTTTCCTTTTGCCACAACATTCTTCTTGGGTAGAACAACTTCCTTTCTTGTTGTCATATACCTCAAGATAGGCAAGGATATTCTGAGGAGCCCTTCCAATTCAGGAACAATATTTTTTGAGGCAGCAAAATAAAGAAGATAATAAAAAGCTTCCCTTTGTTTATCAATAGGATACGCCAATCTTCTTAAACCCCATTCCTTTAATCCCTCAACTTTTCCACCCTCTTTCGCAATAAGTGTTTCTATTTTATTAAATAGCTTCTCCAACTCATCCTTTTTAATTTCTGGATTTACAACCAACATACATTCATATGACTTCAATGAACTATGTCACCTCCTTATGGCATTCTTAAAGTTAATAGTAACTACTCAGGTGTTTAGGCTGAAGGCTGTTAGGCTGTAGGGTAAAAAAGCAAGAGACACGGATTTACTGTCGCAGGCTGTTAGTTTTTGAGACGAACTGCATCAATTAAGTCTGTATTTCCTGCCTTTTAGTCTGTAACCTACAGCCTAATTGTCTATAGCCTATTCACCTGAGTAGTTAAAGTTAATACAGTATATCATATTAATTTAATTTTATCAAGAAAAATTTTCAACTTTGTGTAGTGTCAAGTAACCGCTTGTTTCTCATCATCATTCCTGCAAAATATCCTGCCCCAAAACCATTATCAATGTTTACCACAGTAACCCCTGGTGCACAGGAATTAAGCATGGTCAATAAGGCAGCAAGCCCATGAAAACTGGCACCGTATCCTACACTTGTAGGAACAGCTATCACTGGCACAGCCACCAATCCACCTACGACGCTGGCAAGAGCCCCTTCCATGCCTGCTACAACAATAATTACAGAAGCAGCCCTCAATTTGTTGGATTTATCAAGAAGACGATGAATACCTGCCACACCAACATCATACAGCCTTTCCACACCCACCCCAAACATCTCAGCTGTAACCGCTGCTTCCTCAGCTACAGGAATGTCTGTCGTTCCGCCACTTACAATCAACACCCTTGCATCCGAACAGGGTGTTTCCGATAAGTGTTTAAGGGCAATTATCTTTGCCTGCTCATAATAAATCAAGCGACTGTCTATTTCTAACAGAGTCTGGTATACATCCTTACTTGTTCTGGTAATCATGACATCATTTCCCTTATCAAGTAAAAGTCTAACAATTCGTGCTAACTCTTCAATATTCTTGCCTGCCCCAAATACAACCTCCGGAAAACCACATCGCAAACCTCGATGATGGTCAATACAAGCAAAAGCTGCATCGTTTGGATTCATCCGTATCTCTTCATATGGCAAGTGTTTAAGGTGCTCCATGGCAGTATTTATCTCTATATTGCCATCTTTTACCCCTTTCAAGATTTGTTCGATCCTTTCAATATTCATTTGGTACTTCCTTTTCAAAGTTATTCATCTCATGGAGTTGCTTTGCTAATGGTATGAGCGTTGGTCGGTTGCTTATCTGAACGCTTGTTTTTTAGGAGAAAGGGCAGGTGCAAGACCTGCCCCTACAATAGGATACTATATGGAGGCTTATTTGTCAAGAAATATCGTGTGTTGTGTTAAAAAATAGTTGACAAAACAGAAGTTATGTGATAAAGTAGTTTATTGAAATGTTTATATACTCTGGGAGGGGTAATCGATGCGTAAATGGTCTATTTGTTTACTATTTGCAATAGTTATTGTTGTGTCCTCAGCTGCATGGTCATTTAGTCAGCCAGTACCCATTGGCATACCCAAAATAAATATTGGCGTAACCGAGGCTAAAACACCCCAAGAGGTTGCCCTTTCCCTTCAAATCATATTCCTTCTAACTATTTTAACATTAGTGCCAAGTATTGTGATGATGACTACCTCATTTATTCGGGTGGTAATTGTTCTTTCTTTTATTAAACAGGCTCTGGCTACCCAACAGGCCCCTCCTCAACAAGTCATTGTAGGGCTTGCCCTATTTATCACCTTTTTTATCATGGCTCCAACCATAACAAAAATAAATGAAACTGCCTTCCAACCATATCTTGCAGGTAAGACGAACTTTCAGGAAACATTACAAAAAGCATCCATGCCTTTGCGGGAATTTATGTTTAAGCAAACCAGGGAAAAGGATATTGCCCTGTTTGTTGAGCTAAGTAAGATGCCAAAACCTAAAACCAGAAAGGATGTGGCTACCTTCGTTCTTATCCCTGCCTTTATGATTAGTGAATTAACCTCTGCTTTTTGGATGGGAATAATATTATTTGTACCATTTTTGATGATAGATATGATTGTTGCGAGTGTTTTGATGTCTATGGGCATGATCATGCTGCCACCAGCCATGATATCTTTGCCTTTTAAGATACTTTTATTTGTTATGGTTGATGGTTGGAATTTATTAATTCACTCATTAGTGGCAAGTTTTCATTGAGGAGGTGAGATTGAGAGTTGTTCCCTGTGTGGGAGCGTGGATTGAAACACGACTATTGCAATTTAAGAAATAGCTGAAGATTAAAACTGGGAGGTACAGGCTATGCCAAGGTATGAAGAGTTAGGTGTCTGGCAATTAGCTAATAGATTGGTCATGGAGGTGTGTCGGGTCGTTAACCGGTATCCGAGAGAGGCAACTTGTAATGATTTAGCTATTCAGATGAAAGGATCGGCTATGGGTGTGGCTATGAATATTGCTGAGGGACATTCTCAGCAAACCCTTGATGAATACAGGCATTTTCTTGAAGCAGCTATGAACTCTTTAAGGGATATTACCTTGTTTTTAAGGATAAGCCATCAAAATCAGCTTATAAATGAGGCTACTTATAACTTTCTCCTTAAAGAATATGAACGAGTAAAATGTTTGGTGTCATCTATTGTTAAATGGATTGAAAATGAGGCAAACAATAGTGCGATTGCCGCTTGATGGGAAATGTCAGGAGGAAGGTAGTGGGTCGTAGGGTCATAGGGTAGGAAGGTCATAGGGTAATCGGTAAAAGATAGATAATCAGTAACCACTTCCTACCTTCCTACCATTCCCC
This sequence comes from Candidatus Desantisiibacteriota bacterium, assembly GCA_043806395.1. Lineage (GTDB taxonomy): Bacteria > UBA9089 > CG2-30-40-21 > CG2-30-40-21 > CG2-30-40-21 > CG2-30-40-21. The sequence goes on from JAZDHC010000118.1 coordinate 4,185, forward strand.
AATCACTATGAGGTATTATCATGACTGAAGGATTTGCTATAAAATTAATTCAAGAGGCATTGTTTTATATTATTCTGATCTCAGCACCCATGTTGGGGATAAGTATGCTTGTGGGTCTGGTAATCAGTATCCTCCAGACCGCAACATCTATTCAGGAACAAACCCTGTCGTTTGTCCCAAAGATAGTTATTACCCTGTTAGCCATGATTGTCTTTGGATCATGGATGTTGAAAACATTGATGGAATATACAATAAGGTTGATAAATACATTTCCGGATTTGATTGGGTGATACAATATGGAGCATTACGAATTATTTGCTACACAGTTTCAAAAATTTTTGCTGGTTTTTGCAAGGATTTCAGGAATATTTGTTATAAGCCCGTTTTTTGGCAGTTTGACTATTCCACCAAGGATAAAGGCAGGGCTTGCTCTTTTTACAGCTTTGTTGATATTCCCTGTAGTAAATCACTTGCTGCCGCCTTTGTCCGGAAAACTATATGAGTATTATGTTCTTGTTATATCTCAGGTGTTGATAGGTATAATTATTGGATTCCTTTGTACCTTGGTTATGGCTGCCTTTCAGGTTTCAGGTGAATTTTATAGCGTGCAGATGGGGTTTGGATTTGTAAATACAGTTGATCCCTTGTCTCAGGTAGAGCAGCCAGTTATTGGACAATTTATCGGGCTTTTTGCATTGCTTATCTTTTTGGTTATAGGCGGACACCATCTCATGCTCACAGCTGTTTTTAAGAGCTTTGAGACGGTACCGATATTTTCTTTAACGGCTTCTAATCTTATATTTGATAAAGTAGTTATGGTATTTTGCGGTATGTTTCTTACGGCATTGAAGATGGCTCTACCTATTATGGGTGTATTATTCTTGGTAACCCTGTCCATGGGATTGTTGGCAAAGGTTGCACCAATGATGAATATTATGGCTTTAGGCTGGGCAATAACCATTATCGTTGGTATTATTACCTTGATATTAATTACACCATTACTGGGTCAGGTGGCACAAAATATATTTACCCATGTATTTTCGGATATAGATGAGTTGATGTATTATATGGGGAAGAAGGCTGAAGGTGTTTAGGCTGAAGGGGGGGAAGGTGAGATGGAGAGAAGGCTGAAGGCATCTAATTTTTATCTCTTCTCTGAACCTTCAGCCTTCAGCCTTCAGCCTGATCCCCTGAATGTGGATACCTTTGATCTTCAGTTATTTGCCCGTGCTGAGGATGAGGGTAGAACCGAAGAGCCAACCCCAAGAAAACGGCAGAAAGCAAGGGAAAGGGGAGAGGTAGTCAAGAGCATGGAGCTTACGGCTGCATCCATTACCCTGATAACCTGTATAGCTATGTCCATGCTCGGGTATTATATGTTCAGTAAGATGATTAATTGTTTTGTGTATTGCTTTTCTCATTTACACGAGATTGAATTTTCGCCAGATAATATCATGAGCCTTTTTCCGGTACTTATTTTAGCGTTTTTTAAGATTACCCTGCCCATTATGCTGATTGCTATGCTGATTGCTATTATTGTTGAGGCATTACAGGTTGGGTTATATTTTGCACCAAAGGCATTAAGATTTGATTTTGCACGAATGAAATTTAACATTTCCCGAATATGGCAGAAGCTTGTTCCATCCAAGATTGCCCTGATAGAATATGGCAAAACATTCTTTAAGATTGCAGTGATTGCCATTATATCGTATTCTATCATTAATAAGGAGTATTTTCGACTTCTTAATCTTTTGGATGTAGGATTAATGGACGGGCTTACATTTATTACCAGCCTGACGGTTAAGATAATTATTTATGTGGCGATATTCCTATTAATAATGAGCCTTTTAGATTATCTTCATCAAAGGCATGAGTATAAACAGAAATTGATGATGTCCCATCATGAATTAAAGGATGAATGGAAACAGTTAGAGGGTGATCCATCAATTAAAAGAAAGATACGGATGAGGCAAAGGGAAACAGCTGCAAGAAGGATGATGGTTGAAATTGCCAAAGCCAATGTGGTTATCACCAACCCAACCCATCTGGCTATAGCCATAAAGTATGATTCTGATTATATGGTTGCACCAACTGTGGTGGCTAAGGGTAAAGACTTGATGGCAAAACGCATCATTGATATAGCTAAGGAAAATGATGTGCCAATTATAGAAAATAAGCCATTGGCACAGGCATTGTTTGAAACTGTGGAGGTTGGATCAGAGATCACACCTCAACTTTATCAGGCTGTGGCTGAGATATTGGCTTTTGTTTATCGGTTGAAACAAAAGACGGCGTAAGGTAATAGGTAGTAGGGTAGTAAGGTAATCGGTGGTAGGGTATAGGGTGATTACCAATTATCTTATGGGCATCTCTAAAAACTCAATGTAGCGGAAGGCTTCAGCCTTCCAATAGATGGAAGGCTGAAGCCTTCCGCTACAGGGCACCTCTAAAAACTCAATCAAGTCGATGATGGCAAAGCGTAAAGAAGCGAAAAAGCGCAGTTTACATGTGGTAAATGAGCATTTTGAGCAACGAAGCAACGCAGCCAGCACACGGCTTTCAGTGGGTTTTTAGAGGTGCCCTTATTGCCGATTGGTGAATATCTGAGGTATTAACTTATGGCGACTAAACCAAAAACAACATTTGTAATCCCTCAAATGAACTGGATGCAAAGGGCAGATTTAGGGATGTCTGTTTTCTTTTTGTGTGTGATTATCATGCTGGTCATGCCCATGCATCCTGTAATTATGGATATGGCCATAGCCCTTAATCTGACCATAGCTGTAATGGTTATTTTGACTGTCACCTATGTTGTCAAGGCAACAGAATTTTCAGTATTTCCATCACTTTTATTGGTCTCAACCCTCTTTCGTCTGGCTATTGAGGTGGCTACCTGTAAACTCATCCTCGGTGGACACGGGGAAGAGATAGGGATTGTTAAGACATTTGGAACCTTTGTTGTTGGTGGCAACATTGTTGTGGGGATCATTGTCTTTATTATCTTAACTATTATCCAGCTCTTAGTTATTGTTCGCGGAACTATCCGGGTATCAGAGGTAGCTGCAAGGTTTACCTTAGACGCCATGCCCGGCAGACAGATGGCTATTGATGCTGATTTGAATGCCGGATATATTACCGAAAAGGAGGCATCTGAAAAAAGGGTTGAGATAAGAAAAGAGGCGGATTTTTATGGCTCTATGGACGGTGCGACTAAGTTTGTTCAGGGAGATGTTATTGCTGGCATTGTTATTACGGTGATAAATATTGTGGCAGGGATTGGGATTGGTGTAGGAATGCGAGGCGAACCAATTGGAACTGCCTTTGCAACATATACTGTATTTACTGTTGGGGCAGCATTAGCCGCTCAAATTCCGGCATTTCTTATCTCGGTTTCAACCGGTTTACTTGTTTCAAGAACAGCATCAGATCATAACTTAGGTGTAGACATGGTACACCAGATGACTGCATCGCCAAGGATATTATGGATGGCAACAGGTCTGCTTGCCTTCTTTTTGCTTACACCCATACCAAAGGTTCCATTGCTTGTCATGATATGCGGTATGGGGTCTTTAGCCTTTGTTATGACCGGTGCCCTTAAAACGAGTCAGCAAAAGGCAGGTGAAGAAAAGAAACATGATGAAAGGGAGAGATTGAAAAAACCTGAGAGCGTTGCAGAATTACTACAAATGGATCAAATGGAGTTAGAGGTTGGATATGGCTTAATTCCATTGATTGACCCTGAACAGGGCGGGGATTTGCTTGATCGAGTGACTATTGTCCGTCGGCAATTAGCACTTGAGCTTGGAATTATTGTCCCACCCATAAGGATCAGGGATAATATTCAGTTAAGACCAAGCAACTATGTCGTAAAGATACGGGGGCTTGAGGTAGGAAAGGGTGAGTTGAGATTGGATAAATTTCTGGTTATGGGGGCAGTAGACAATCTGCTCGAATCAATAAAAGGTGAGGAAACAAAGGAACCTATATTTGGTGTTACAGCCTATTGGATAGGCACAGATGAACGAGAAAAAGCAGAGGCAGCAGGGTATACAGTGGCTGATTCACTTTCCATAATATCTACACACATAACTGAACTGATAAAGAAAAATGCCTGTGATTTGCTTGGCCGTCAAGAGGTGCAAACCCTTGTGGATACCCTGAAACAAAATTATCCGGCTGTAGTTAATGAATTAATACCAGCAATGCTTTCTATTGGTGAATTGCAAAAGGTCATGCACTGCCTGCTCATAGAAGGCGTCCCTATCAGGGATTTATTAACCATATTTGAAACCCTGGCTGATTGGGCACCAAGAACAAAGGATACTATCTTTTTGACTGAAAAGGTTCGGCATTCCCTTGCCAGACATATCAGCCGACAGTATCAATCAGAGGACGGATTTATTTTTGTCATTACCATTGATCCCCAACTTGAAGAAAAGATAGCCAGTAGCATCAAAACTGGGGCTGAAGGGGAACAGCTTGTTCTTGATCCTGATCTATTACAAAAGATATTAGCCTCGTTGCAGGAAATAGTTAAGTCTACACCAAAACAACGCTCTGTTATTTTGTGTTCAGCCAGAATACGAAGGCATATGAAGATGTTGATATTGCGGGTATTGCCTGCTATGGGCGTGATTTCATATAATGAGATTGGACCTGATGCTCAGGTGAGATCTGTGGGGACGGTTTCTGTGTAATAAGGTGTTTAGGCTATAGACTGTTAGGCTGTAGGCTCAGAAGATGCAGATTTGCATCAGTTATACTCAGCAAGGTCATAAATTGTGAATTTTCGGTGAGGATTAATCAAGGAGAGCAAGTCCGCGTAAGATGGACCGTAGGGGTAGACCTGTGTGTCTACCCGAATAACTGGGCGAACACATAGGTTCGCCCCTACGAATCTGAACAACGCAGCTA
>JAZDHC010000119.1:0-8582 GCA_043806395.1 Candidatus Desantisiibacteriota bacterium
GTTTTATCAAACAAGTATTTACTCAACACACTCTTAATCCCTGACTTTATTGCCGGCCAGTTGGCTGTTTCATCTTTAACCAATTCCTCTATCAGGTTTTTCACCCTTGTCTTGGCTTCGTTTAACAATTCATCTGCCTCACGGACATAGATAAAGCCGCGGGAGAGGATCTCCGGGCCGGATATAAGCCTTGCACTTTGACGATCAATGGTAACTACAACAATCACCATCCCATCCTGTGCCAATTGCTGCCTGTCCCGCAACACAACCGTGCCTATATCCCCAACCCCTTTTCCATCTATCAAGATTTGACCGGTATCAACCTTTTCACCTATCCGTGCCTTTTCCTTGGTTATCTCTAATTTCATCCCATTTTCCATGATGAAGACATTTTTGGACGAAAGACCAAGCTTTTGAGCAAGTTTGCCATGATGAACCAAGTGTCGATACTCACCGTGTATTGGCATAAAATACTTCGGTTTAACCATATTAAACATCCACTTAAGTTCTTCCTGACTGGCATGTCCTGAAACATGAACCTCAGAGACATTCTCGTAAACAACCTCTGCCCCCAGCTTAAAGAGATTATTGATGGTTTTAGAGATAGAGACCTCATTGCCTGGAATAGCCCGTGCAGAGATAACCACGGTATCGCCACTTGAAATCTTGACATGCCTATGCGTATGCATGGACATACGGGTCAGGGCAGACATGGGTTCGCCCTGACTGCCTGTAGTAATGATAACCGTGCGTTTCATCGGTACATGTTTTAATTCATCAACAGAGATAAGGATTTTTGGTGGAATGATTAAATAGCCAAGCTCGCTGGCCATAGTTGTAACCTTTTCCATGGACATGCCGACAATACAAACCTTTCGATTATAAATGGCAGCGGCATCTATAACCTGTTGAATACGATTGACATTGGAGGCAAAGGTAGTCACAATTATTCTACCTGTTGCAGTTCTGAATATTTGCTTGAATATCTCTCCAATCTCTTTCTCAGAAATGGTATAGCCCTCTTTTTCTACATTGGTACTATCAGAGAGTAGCAGTAATGCCCCATCTTTACACATCTCTGCAATCTTATGAAAATCTGTTCCCTCTCCACCAATAGGGGTCTGGTCAATCTTGAAATCTCCAGTATGAATAATTAATCCTAAGGGTGTATGGATACCCAAACCAACCCCATCAGGAATAGAATGACTTACCCTGAAGAATTCTACATTAAACACACCGAGTTGAACACTTGTTCGCGGCTTGACACAATTTAATTCAACTGGAATTGCTGGCTCAAGTTCAGATAGCTTGTTTTTAATCAGTCCTAATGTTAAACCAGTACCATAAACAGGCACAGGTAATTTTCGCAGAACAAAAGGCAATGCCCCAATATGATCCTCATGCCCATGTGTAATAAGTATTCCTCGAATATTCTTTACTTTTTTTTCTAAGTACCTGAAATCAGGGATAACAAAATCCACACCAAGCATGTCATCCTCAGGAAACATCATGCCAGAATCAACGACAATAATATCATCACCATACTCTATGGCCATCATATTTTTGCCTATTTCTCCCAAACCACCCAAGGGGATGATATTAAGTTTTTTTTCATTTTCCTTTTCTTTCTCTTTCCCCTTTTTCACTTTTTGTGTCATAATCGTCACCTCCTTATAGTATTAGCAGCACCTGAACAATTACTGTTTCATCAACTTCTCGCATTCCTTTTTTTTGACAGGTCCAATAGCTGCCAGATTAAAGTACTTCTCATCAAGCAATAAAGAAGCCAATCGCTGGGTATCATCCATAGTCACCTTATCAATTCTCGACAATATCTCATCTATGGGAGAATGCTTTCCAAAATAGAACTCCTGTTCTGCCAATCGGCTCATACGATAGCTGCTATCCTCCATATGAAGAACTAATATGCTTTTCATCCGATCCTTAGCCTTTTCAAGTTCGCCAGTAAGCACCCCATTATTTCTTATTTCTCCAAATTCTTTCAAGATTATTTCCATACACTCACTGTACTTTTCAGGGCTTGTGCCTACACATACAGCAAATGTTCCTGCTTCCCTGTGGGCAGTACAATAAGAATGGACATCATAAGCTAATGCCCTTTTTTCCCTTATGTTTTGAAAAAGTCTGGAACTCATTCCACCACCTATAATAACGCTCAATAGCCGTAATACAAACCTGTCTTCATGTGTATATGGAAGTCCCATTGTGCCAAGACAAAAATGCACTTGTTCCAGATCCTTTTCCTGAACTAAAACATTAGAAGATACCTCTGGTTGATAATACCCTTTGTCGATCGATTCTTTACTTTTAATTTGTCCAAATGCAGAAAGCATGTCAACTGTTTTTTGGTGTGAAACATTGCCAGTAGCTGAAATAATAATCCTATCCGGGGTATAATAATTATCACAAAATGTAAAAAGTATATCACGAGTTAAGGAATTCACCACCCCTGGATTGCCCCAAATAGGCCGACCCAATGGGTGTTTTCCCCACATGCTTTGAGTAAACAGGTCATAGATCATCTCATCAGGAGAATCCTCATACATCTTTATCTCTTCGTTTACTACCTCTTTTTCCCGCTCTATCTCGTCATCAGGAAAGGTTGATTCAAAGAATATCTCTGACAGGACATCTATTGCCTGAGGCAATTTAGCGTCAATCACCTTTGCATAGTAACAGGTAGATTCTCGGCTGGTTGAGGCATCTATGTGACCACCTAATTCATCTATCGCTTCAGATAGCTCTTTGACAGACCTTTTAAGAGTCCCCTTAAATCTCATATGTTCCACAAAATGGGAGATACCGCTATTTTTCAGATTTTCATCCCTTGAGCCTACGCCAATTAATATTCCAAAACAAGCAGAACGAAGATGTGGCATCTCTTCGGTAATAATCCTTACCCCGTTATCAAGGGTTGTTTTTTGATACATAATATTCTCCTCTAAATAGGTCATATAGGTCTTATAAGACCTATATGACCTATATTCTTTTTTACCTCTTTTCCTGTAACGCAGCCTTGTGACTCAAGTTTAATCTTCCCTGACTATCGATTTCCATCAGTTTGACTAAAAGCTCATCACCCTCTGAAACTACATCCTCTACCCTGTTTACCCTTTCTGTAGATAATTGGGAGATATGGACAAGTCCTTCTTTGCCTGGCATTACCTCAACAAAGGCACCAAAGTTCATTATTCGCATCACCTTACCCATATATATCTTACCTACTTCAACCTCAGCCGTAATAGAAGCTATTATCTCCAATGCATGATTTACAGCTTCATGATTAGGTCCTGACACAACAACCGTACCATCATCAGAAACATTAATCTTTGCCTTGGTCTCCTCAATAATTCCCTTGATTATTTTCCCGCCAGGCCCAATGAGATCCCTGATTTTACTAACAGGGATAGTTAGTATATGGATTTTTGGGGCATAGGGTGAGACCTCTTCACTTGGTTTATTGATGGTTTTTTCCATAATATCCAGAATTGCTTCCCTTGCCTGTTTTGCCTGAAACAAGGCTTTTGAAACTATCTCATCGGATAATCCCAGAACCTTAATGTCCACCTGAATACCGGTAATTCCTTTTCTGGTACCCGCTACCTTAAAGTCCATGTCACCATATTGATCCTCCATGCCGGTAATATCTGTAAACAAGGCATGTTTCTCGCCATCTTCTACCAATCCGACACTTATTCCAGCAACCGGGGTAGATATTGGCACACCAGCATCCATCAGGGCAAGAGTGCCACCACAGACTGAAGCCATAGAGGTAGAGCCGTTTGATTCAAGGATATCTGAGACAACACGAACAGTATAGGGAAATTCCTCTGCTTTTGGCAATACTGGTGCAATGGATCGCTCAGCCAATGCCCCGTGTCCCATTTCTCTTCGACCAGTTCCCCTGAGTGGAGAGGCCTCTCCCACACTAAATGGTGGAAAGTTATAATGAAGCATAAATCTTTTTTTCGTTTTACCCTCAATATTGTCAACTATCTGCTCATCTTCTACTGTTCCAAGTGTAGCTACGGCTATCGTTTGTGTTTGCCCACGGGTAAAGATAGCCGAGCCGTGTGTTCTCGGCAGGACGCCTACCTCACAGGTAATCTCTCTCAAATCCAGCAATCCACGGCCATCAGCCCTTTTCCCATCTAAAAGAATGGACTTTCGGACAATCTCCTTTTGAAGTTTTTCTACCACAGTCTTTATGTCTTTTACTTGAATCTCTTCACCAAAATGAGATATAGCATCATTGATTATCCCTTCAATTGCCTTATTCTTTTCCTTCTTTTCAGAAATAAATACAATCGGTTTAAGTTGTTCTGTGGCAAAATTTCGTATCTTTTCTACTGTCTCTGGTGCTATCTCACAAGAGTCAAATGTATTTTTTTGCACACCAGCCTTTTCCCTTAACTCCTCCTGCATTGCAATTATTTTTCTGGAAACCTCTGCCCCTTGCAAAAGTGCCTGAATCATTATGTCCTCTGTAACCTCATTGCCTTCTGCCTCAATCATAAGTGTTTTATCCTTAGAACAACAAGTAACAACATTCAAATCCCCATTATCCCTTTCTTCAACTGAAGGATTAACAATAAGTTTGCCATCAATCATCCCCATTCTTACCGCTCCAACTGGAATGGTAAAAGGAATATCTGAGATATAAAGGGCAGCGGATGCCCCAATTATACCCATAATATCAGGGGTATTTTCATTGTCAGCAGACAAAACTGTCACAATAACCTGCACATCATTTCGATAACCCTTAGGGAATAAGGGTCTCAGGGGTCTGTCAATCAATCTGCCAGAGAGTACTTCCTTGCCATTTGGTCTTCCTTCCCGCTTAAAAAAACCACCAGGAATCTTACCAGTAGCATACATTCTTTCTTGAAACTCTACAGATAATGGGAAAAAATCAATATTTTCCCGAGGTGTTGGCGAAGCCACAACCGTTGCCAATACTACCGTATCCCCATATCTAACCCAAACAGCACCATCTGCCTGTTTTGCCACACTCCCTGTTTCCAAGGAAAACAGCCTGCCTCCTATCTCTGCCTCTACACGAATCACTATCCTTACCTCCTTAAAATAGACCCACGGTTTTTATTTAATACTACACGATTCATAGTGTAGAGACGCCATGTATGGTGTCTCTTCCTATAAATCCTGTAGTATTAACCGTGAACCATTGTTTTCATATAAAACTTATTGTTTTATATGTGATTTCTGACTTTCTTCCTTTCTATCCTGTATATAGAAGACTATCGTAAAACAAAGCCCTGCCAATGCGGCTATGCCGAACATATAGTAAAGTCCTTCCATTCCTTCCATAATCATACCTCCTTATCCTTTGGTGTGACAAAGTATGCGAATACAATAAACAACAAAAAGATTAACCCAATCGAAATACCTATTTGTGTAAAGAAATTACCTGCTAATATACTACCAATAGCACCTGCTGTGAGCGTGTATTTAGCGACATCTGCAAATATATTCCCCATTACTTTTCTTCGATCTCGATTCATCTTTCTGCCACCTCATAATATAACCCTTCAACCATAGCCATGCCCTGTCTCATTTTCCACCAGAGGGATAGACAACTATCCCTCTGATAAATATATTTATCAACACACGAATAAGGGTTATTTCCTCAAGCCCAATCTCTTAATCAGGTCCTTGTATCTCTCCACATCTTTTTGCATCACATAAGCCAACAAACTTCTTCTGGTGCCAACAAGCTTCAATAATCCCCTTCTTGAGTGATGGTCCTTTTTATGGGTCTTAAAATGCTCTGTCAGATAGTTAATTCTGGCAGTTAAAAGGGCAACTTGAACCTCTGGGGATCCAGTATCCTTTTCATGAAGCATATACTCCTTAATCAGATTTTGTTTATCTGTCGCTGCTAAAGCCATTTTCAATCACCTCCTTTTTATAATAATATCACCCTTTTGGGGTTATTGTTTATTTATGGCATAGTTCAAAAACTATTTACCACAGAGAACACAGAGATTATGCAGCTACGGCATATTCAACAGCACGAGGATTTTCTATCCTTTTGGAAGCGTCCAGAATCTCTATCCCTACAATATTACCATTCTTGTCATAATCAAGAATTACGCCTGGTTTATCCTCGTCGCTTTCTTCAATAGGTGCATTGCTGAAAAGTATTCGTAATACATCTACTCTGGGATCATATTTAACCTTCACATCTTACCTCCAATACTTTTCGATTTTGCTGGTTCGATATACAGTTACCACTACAGGAGGATCAATGTTATCTACCACAATGGCACGCAACAAAAAAGTTTTGTCATCACCAAAGTTAAATTGTGACTGATAAGCCTTTTTTTCATTCTTTTCTGAAATCACCTGTTGTGGACTCTCTAAAACAGATTCAAGTAATGTGAAAGGAATTCTTCTCCGCTCTATTTCCTCCCGTGCATGATTAGAAAGCTTGAATCTCATTTTTTTACTCAACCTCTCCTGATTAATCAATTCATAATGCTGAAACAGCCCGCAATATCCCACGAACCATCTCCTCATCCTCTTTTAATTGCCCAAGCAACTCTTCCACACTATCAAACCCCTGCTCATCCCTGATCCTATCAATAAATGAAATAAGAATTTCCTTGTCATAAATATCCTCTGCAAAGTCCAGCAGGTGTATCTCAAACCTTAACTCTTCACCCCGAAATGTCGGGCAATATCCTATATTTGCCATACCGTTATGCCGGATATTATCTATCCATACCCAAACAGCATAAACCCCAATACATGGCATGAGAATATCATTCTTACATAAACAATTTGCCGTGGGATAGCCTAAAATCCTGCCCCTTTTATCCCCATGGACAACAACTACCTTAATCGTATGTTTGCGACCAAGCATATCATTTGCCTGAGCTATCTTGCCCTGAGCAAGGCAGCAGCGAATCTTTGTGCTGCTCACAATTTCATTATTTATCCTGACTGGTGGTATAACCTCTGTTTCAAAGCCATATACCTGCCCTAATTCTCTTAAGAGTTCAATCCCGCCTTCTCTATTCTTGCCAAAACTATAATCATAACCTACGCATATCTTCTTGATGCGTAATCTGTTAACTAATATATCCCAGACAAATTCCTCTGCAGGGATATTTGCTATTTGCCGAGTGAAATCATTGATTATCATCAAGGAAACACCCATGGATTCAATCAGCCTGATCCTTTCACTAAGTGGAAGCAGGAATGGTGGTGATTTGCTTAAGATTACCTCTTCCGGGTGCGGGTCAAAGGTCATGACCACACTTTCAGCATCACCCTTGGATGCACTCTCAACAACCTCAGTGATAATCTTTTGATGACCAAGATGTACCCCATCAAAGATACCGATAGTCACCACACTGGATTGACATTTTAATGGTTCAATTGGGAGTTCATACAACACATTCATCTCAAACCACCTTCAGTCTATCTTCTATCATTATTTCTTTTCCCAGCACCTTCAATGGCACAGCCTCATCTATAGAAAAATCTCCCACCCTCGTCCTTCTAAGAGAGCACATATGAGCACCAACCCCAAGGACATCCCCAATATCAGCACATATCGTCCGTATATATGTGCCAGATGAACAAACTATTCGAAGGCTTGCCTCCTGCCTTTCTGGATCAAAGATGAGCATATCCAGAGCAAATATCTCTATCTCTCGTGGCTGCCGTTCTATTACCTGTCCCTCTCTGGCAAACTTATAAAGCGACTTGCCCTTATGTTTGATAGCTGAGACCATGGGGGGGATCTGGGTTATCCTGCCTCGAAATCTCTCCAGAGCTGCATGTACCTCTGCCTCTTCAATCTTAATTCCTGTGGTTTCCGTAAGTTTCTCACCCCAGGCATCCTGTGTGGTAGTAGTAATACCCAATTTCATCCCGGCAATATATTCCTTTTGTGTCTTTTTCATGTCTTCAAAAAGACTTGTTGCCTTTCCCAGAAGCATGATTAATACCCCGGTTGCCTCTGGATCCAATGTTCCTGCATGTCCCACCCTGCGTTGCCTGGCAATTGAGCGAATACAATCCACCACATCGTGTGAGGTCATGCCTGCTGGTTTATCAATAACCAATATTCCATCCATTTTTTCTCGTCCTCAAATAATTACACTATAGCATATCTTTATCTAAAATGCAAGGATTTTTTTATTTTGAAAGTGCAATTGGTGGGTCATTGTTGGAAGAACATGACAAATCTGCTCTCTTTCCTAAATTTTCCTGAGTTAATCCCTGAGCTTTCCTCAATTCCATTATTCTATTTCATCTTGTAAAAAAATGACAACATGTTATCTCCACTATCTCCGACTTAAATTGTCCAGCAGGATTTGTGGGTAAGGATAAGGCGGGCGGGGGTTAGGGGGTGGATATACTTTTGTCCCCTTGAGAAGCCTTTATCTGTTCGACAGGCTGTTACGGAATGGGAATTTGACAGGAGATGCGTACAATATGTTGTCCGTATTTCGTAGGGACATCCCCTTGTGGGTGTCCGTCTGTTGATTATTCCGTTGCGTTTGTGACCATTTGATGCGTTTTACGGA
>JAZDHC010000120.1:0-5237 GCA_043806395.1 Candidatus Desantisiibacteriota bacterium
GATTCTACTCGGACAAACTAAAGGCCGTGGTAAACTTGACCGCTACAATAAATATTCCCTTCCCATCAAAGATATCTTCGTCTACCCTCTTAATAAATCCTTTCGCCAAATACTCTCCTCGGCTCATCCTTAATAGGGGGGTTTACTGAATATTTACCTGTTTTCACTGCCATTATGCGGTGGATCTGTCTTTTAAGGGAGATAAAAGGCAATTAAAAGGAGAGCCTCAATCCTGCCCTAACATCTGTATGCCCATAATCCCAATTTTTTCCAGTTGATGAATATGTAGTAGTAACTACTGTGTTCCCATAGCTATCTGTCGCCTTCGCATCCCAGATGTATGTCGGATTCTCAATTGTGCCTATAATTTGCCTTATCTCTCCCCAGAAAGAGAGGTTTTTACTAATAGCACATTCTGCCCCACCACATAGATGATACCCATAACCGTTCTCTTGCATCTTGGGATTTCTTTTATATGCGTTATACTGTGAAAGTTGTCCCGCAGCAGAAAAAGAGCCTTGATATATCCACGGTGTTTCCTCCAAGTTATCCCAACTATACTGGCTGACACCAAATCCCCCATAAAAGAGAGTTTTTGGCGAAACCGTACATGATAACAGTGCAGTCACTCCATATGAGGAGCATTTGTTTGTCTCTTTACGACCACTATTATTATCCCCTTCATATTTCTTGCTTCCTACCTCAAACTGAATTCCACACTTTTTTCCCATAAATCGCAAATCACCTGTCACGCCGCTACCAATTCCTTCCACATCTCCGTTCACATCGTTCATGCCGAAAGAATCGATTCCGCCACCAATTGAGGTTGTTATACTCCCAGACGGTGTTGTTCCTGCTTCTTCTTTTGGTATTTTTGGTTCTCTTAATCCAACTTCCCTTACTCCCTTTACCCTCTCTATCTTCTCTATTCTCTCCATTGCAACAACGAAGTCACTACCATCTGCTGTCCTTATCTTATAAGACTTACCAATCACAGTTTCAATTATCCGACCCAGTATTGTGTTTCCGTCCTTTAAACAAACTACTTCGTCAGATCTCTCACTCGCTGCAGATTTAATCTTATCTATCTTTTCTACAGGATAAACAGAAATAGCATCTGTAGTCTTGATTTTATAGGATTTTCCGGGGGTTACTTCAAATATCTTTCCGTTTATCTTACTTCCATCCGTCAGGTAGACAGTCTCTATTGGCAGATTGGTTATATCTACCAGCATCTCCTCCTCTTCCTCTACAACTCCAGGCTTAGCTATCCCAATTTGGATCTTTTCTATCTCCTCTACTTTATAGACGAATGTTTTCTTATTCGTCTCCTTTGTCTGTATTGTGTACGATTTATCAGGTGCAATCGCAATAATCTCACCTTTAACCATACTCCCATTCTTTAGCCAAATTATCCCTTCTTTTAAGTAGACCATATCTGCCGCATAGGCAAATGTAGCTACAAACATCATCACTGCCAAAACAACAGCACAAATCTTTTGTCCATCTCTTATAATCCTTTTCATCTTTTACTTCCTCCTCGTATAATTTTCGATATGACCTTTCTGTCCCTTCAAAGTTCTGCTTATACATTACCTCACATGACTTCACATGGTAAATTCCATTCATTAAGCAGGGGAACAGGTCATACCTATTCCCCTGCGATTAGTATATTCAGGGATAAAACGGAGGGTAAAGAATGCAAACCTTTTTTCCATTAAATTATCCCTATCTCACTCTGCAAAACTGACAAAGAGCCATCTTTTTAGCCCTTAATCTTTCGACTTGCAGCTTCTTCTCAGAAGCTGCATTTATAGGCTAAGATTGCTTTCTTCTCATCAAGAAGAAGGCTAACCCTATGAGACTGTTTCAAATTGTCATTAAACTTGTTTGCTCCTTGGTAAGCATCTACCATGCTCCATATCTTGAGCCCAAGGATAGCTATTAGTTGGGGAGCCTGTATACTTGTCGTCGTTGTGTCAATATAGCCCCAACTATATGTATCTCGTGTGGTCTCTTCTTTAAACATTGTGGCAGCGCAAACAACCGTTCCACCCAACATCAGTATCCCTTTGATTGTTTCTTTGTTGTAAACCTGACCTCCGCCAGTGACGAGAAGAGACCAAAGCACAGCTGTAGTCGGATTCTTTTCTTCTTGTGCAAAAGCCATATTTGCTATCCCCATTGCTAAACTCACTACTAATCCTACAATAATCAACTTTTTCATTCTTTTTACTTCCTCCTCATTAAAATATTCACAGCCTGTCGAAGAGCACTGTGTCCTCTGATTCTGCCATATTTGATTTATCACCTCACTTTTGGCTATCTATGCTGCATTGGCATGGAATGATGTAGCTTCTTAATCACACCACATGTATTATTGCCAAGGTAATACACTCTAAAATGAAAGAAAAAACGCAACCTATGAACTTGTCGAGAGTGTGACCGATTTTATGTCATGATGGCCGCTTGCTTCTCAACTATTCGTTTATGCATATCCCAAACGGCACAAACCGTAGAGATGAACCATAAGGAAATGCCAACAACCACACCTATGGTAGTGATCACCAAGATAATTGAGATGAAACAGATGATTGAGTGAACAACCCCAGCTATCGGCTGTTTCTTAATAAAAAAGTAAACTGGGGGCAGAAACGCTGCGATTATGTACATTACAATTTTCCTCCTGTCTCTTTGTTTCGCTTATGGGAGCAGAGCCTCACCTATTTTTTGGCAAGGCTCCCAGCAACAGATTAAGCATTATCTTGTGGATATAAACACATTATTTATCCACTTTTATGATAGTACCCATAGTTAAATGCTTAACATGATATTTTCCTTCGTATTCCTGTGGTATCCTCAGTTCATTACGGGCAATTAGTACTCCCATTTTCGGTTCTTGATAAATAAATAGTATATCACCCGCTTTTGCATTCACATTGATTGATGCCCAATTTTCGGCTTTTGAAAGTATTTGGTGTTCACCAGGCAATAGATTGAAATATATATATTGTTTGCCTTTGGTATATCCCATCTCAGAAGCCACTTCTTTATCATCTACGAATACACCAAATCTAATAAGTGTTCCCACAAATGAAGGGCGAACAACATATACAATTGCCTTTCCGTCTTCTGGCAATTTCGGTAACTCGTAACCCGATATATCCGACTTCATTGCTTCTGGACTAGGTAGTGTTGCACAACCAGATAATGCAAAAAGCATCACTGCAAACAAACCAAAAGTTATCCCCATTGCTTTACTTATTTTTAAAAAACTCATTTTCTTTCTATCTCCTTGTCTAAAATTTTGGCATTGCTAAATTTTTTATATAAACCCAAATATCTTGGGATTAAATAAAATTTAAAGAGATGCGTTCACCTCCTTCTCTTGCGAGTGTATAATGTTCTTCGTTTGGGAAGTCATTCCAATTAAGCCGCACCATAGTGGATGAGACAGGAATAGCGGTAAAGGTTGTAACTGTTTCTTGTTGTGGGGGTAAGGTTTCTATTGTGAAGGCTGTAATAGTATAGGTTAAGTTAGCTGAGTGACCACCAAGATAAGGGCTTATGCTTTGCAGAGAATAATTTCCATTTGTCTGCTGCCCACCAACAACTATAGCTGTATACCATTTTAACTCATATGCTATTGCAGACTTGCTGGATAAAATAAGCAAAAGGGATAGAAGGCAAAAAATGAGGGGTAAGCTAATGAAAGGTGTGTTGGTGAGAAACAACCGTTTTTGGACAGAGATGAACCCTGTCCTTACAACAGAGCTACTTCTGTCTGATGTCTGATGTCTGATGTCTGATGTCTGATGTCTGATGTCTGATGTCTGATGTCTGATGTCTGATGTCTCATGTCTCATGTCTCATGTCTCATGTCTCATGTCTCATGTCTCATGTCTCATAATAATGAAAGTGTAGCATAAGCCAAATAAAATGTCAAGCACTTTTTTGCATGTCCAGCATTTTTTATTTCATCTGCTTTCCTTGGGAAAACCGGGGACGGGAAAACCGGGGGAAAACCGGGAAAACCGGGCAGATTTGGGGTCAGACCTTGAATGTGGAATGCACTTGACAAAATTAGGGAAACCGGAGACATCGCCCTATAAAAGTCAAGCAACAACCGAGGGTGACCGAACAACCGAGGGCAAACGACCGACCGAAGATGATTGCGAAAGTGTGGCAGAAGAAAACATAACATATTAAGAATTCTGTGTGGAGCGGTGCACAAGAAAAGATGTTGCATACCTACAACAAGCCGACACACAATGACATATTAAGAATTCTGTGTGGAGCGGTGCACAAGAAAAGATGTTGCATACCTACAACAAGCCGACACACAATTCTGTGTTGAATTAAGCGGGGATTACTATTTGGAGTTTGAATAAGAATGTATGTTGAATTAGTGTATTGTTTTGCGATAATTCGCATTGGTTGGACTTGAAACATGAATAATTTTAGTTAGCAGGAAGGCGGTAGTGTTCATTTCCATAACATTGGGTAGTACCTTCAATCCATTTGAACCGTTGATTTTGTTTTTATTTTCGCAAGCAGACATACCTCTCCCATAGCGTAATCTCCTTGTCTTATTTTTACGCAAGTGAATCATATATTTAGAATAAACTGCTGACAATTTTCTAATCAAGGTGGTCTCCTTTCCTTTGGTTGTAGATTCTCAATCATTACCAATACACCACCACACTTTGGGCAACAAAAAGGTCTGGCTTCATCTTTATTAGTCTCACATTCTTCTTCTTTTTTAGAGGCTGTCCCACCAAGAAGTTCTTTGGCTTTATTTAGCAAATGCCGTTTGTTGGGACTCCATATCCCATAATATCGCACCTTTACAAATCTCTCCGGCAAAACATGCTGTAGGAATCGTCGAATAAATTCTTCAGCAACTACTGTCCGTATTTTGAGTTTACCAGTATCTGACTCCTTGTACTGGAAAGTAACCATCCCATCCTGTAGTTTCAAAATACGCTTATTGCTGATAGCGACTCGGAAGATATAAGGTGCCAGATACTTGAAGGCATGTACTCCAGAACCAACCGATTTGCTGTGAACAACCCAAGCCTTTGTCCATGTTTGTACAGAAACAGCACCAAATAGTTTGGTCTTTTTCAATTCATCCCGAAATTTTGCCCGGAAGATGATTGAAAGAGCCTTGACCGGCATAAGGAAATTGCCTCTTGCAGAAAGCCATTGAGTCCCATCAGGAGAAAGACCACCAG
>JAZDHC010000121.1:0-12046 GCA_043806395.1 Candidatus Desantisiibacteriota bacterium
GAGTCGCAGAGAAGAAACGCTGAATGAAGCATATAAATTCTCTGCGACTCTGCGTCTCTGCGGTTCATAATGAGAATTACTGCCTACCGACAATTAAGAGTTGTTGAGACAATAGTGTTGCACTTGCTACTGGCTAACAAGTTTGCAATATCAAGGCAGAGAAAGTATTTCTCCTTGAGGTCGAAATAACAGAGAAGGGAAAAAATTACAACAATGACTATAATAGTAAAGCCATGGCATGAGATATTGGCACAACGATATTTCTTATTATTAATATTAGCGATTTCTTTGTCTCCTGCCATAGCCATATCCTCACCAGCAATATCCTCCCTCGTGTGGACACAAGCCTCATCTCCTGATACAACTGGCACATACTATGGATTGGCTTTGTTTGATCTGGATGAGGATGGCCGGCTGGATATTGTGGCTACTAAGTATAATCAAGGGTTGGAAATATGGCTCAATACCACGGGAGGCTGGATTCAGGAGAAAACCAACCTTCCTGAAAAGGGATTTTATACACAGGTGGCTGTATGTGACCTGAATGGGGACAAAAAAGGGGTAACACCCCTGGCACCTGCTATCCTTGCTGCAAGGGATGGAGGCGGTATTGAGCTCTGGCTTGGAAAGGATAAGGGGCTATGGGAACTTTCTATGGCAGGCTTGCCTGATAGGGGAAGGTATTTTGATGTTAAAGTTCTGAACTCAGGAAGTCAAAAAAAGATTCTTGCAGCTTTAGACAAGGGGATACGGGTCTGGGACTGTAATGACCGTGGAGAATGGATCGCTGCAGGAGAAGGGTTGCCTGTGTATGAGTATTATCATGCTGTTGAAGCTGTTGACATTAACCTTGATGGTAATCTTGACCTGATTGCTGGCAATAGCAATAATGGCGGGGTTAAGGCCTGGCTTGGTAATAGTAAAGGACATTGGCAGTATGCTGCATCTGGACTTCCGACAACAGGAAGTTATTATGGGCTGACGGCTTCTGACATTAATCTTGATGGTAAGCCGGATATTATAGCTGCAAGCAATAGCAATCAGGGTCTGGCAGTCTTTTCTGAGATTTCCGGTAAATGGACGACAACAGGCACAGGATTGCCCTTCACAGGGAATTATTACAGTGTGATATGTGAGGATTTTAACCTTGACGGCAATCCAGATATTGCTGCGGCTAATAACGATAATGAGGGGCTTAGTGTCTGGCTTGGCAATGGCAAGGGGAATTTTTTGCTTGCCTCTGTGGGTTTACCTACCAAAGGATATTATCACAGCATAGCCATAGGGGATATTAACCAGGATAAATATCCGGATATTGTTACTGCCTCCTCAGATGGTCTTCGTGTTTACTGTGGCGGGCCGGGCAATGTTGCTTTTCTTGGCTGGTCAGGCAAAATGGGGTATGCTACAGATGGCATACAGCCGGAATATGGTACTTTGGCAACGCTATTTACCTATCAGGTAAATTATATTAATACAAAAAATCTGGCACCACAAAAAGGCTATCCCATGCTTAAAATATACGATAATCATCCATTATCTGGTAGCCATGGAATGACCCCAGTGAATAATGAAGATAATGCCTACACGGATGGAAGGCTTTATTCCTATACCACCACCCTTCCTTTGAGTGAACACGGCTATAGTTATCAGATTGAGGCAATAGATACAGAAGGCAATATTGCCATTGGTACACCTGTTCACCCTCAACAAGGACCAAGGGTAACCATGGAGGATATCGACAGACAGGACTGGATGCAGATAAGTACACCTGAAACCTCAAGGGAGCATTATTCTATGCAATTGGGGGATATTAACATGGATGGCAAGTTGGATGTAGTGGCAGCTTCCTCAAGTGGGATTAAGGTCTGGATGGCTGGGGATGGTGGGGTTTGGTTACCGGCATCACATGGGCTACCCACAGCAGATTTTTATTATGGTATTAGCCTTGTTGATTTTAACCTCGACGGCTTAATGGATATAGTGGCTACAAAGCTGAAAGGGGTGGAGGCATGGCTTGGTGATGGTCAGGGAAGATGGACTAAGGCATCCTATGGATTGCCAGAAGAGGGATTCTTTTATGGGGTTGTAGCCTGTGATGTGAATATGGATGGATTTCCAGATATTATTGCCGGGACAAATGACCAGAAAGGGCTGCGGGTCTGGCTGGGCAATGGCAAGTGGAAGTGGAGGCTTAGCTCAGAGGGTTTGCCAACAGATGAACGGCTCTGTAGTGTTGCGGTTTGTGATTTAAATAATGATGGAATACCAGATATTGTTGCCGGTGATTACAACGGTATTCGAGCCTGGCTTCAGATGAGCCCGAAAAAAATGGAATATGTTGGAAAACTGCCAGTGTCTACGCGGTTTGATCTTGCGGGCCAACCAGATATTTTATTTGGCAGGTACGATGGCATTATCATGGGCTGGACAGGGGAAAAGGCAGGGAAATGGGTGCATTCGTTTACTGATTTAGGGGGGGTGGAGTAAAACCATTAACCTCATTTCCCCAACATCCTTATCTCAAACCGTTCAAGGTTCATCTCTCTGGTAATCCCCCCCACAATCTCTACTTGTTCAAAGGCAGATGATTTTTCAATAGCTGTAAGAAGGGCGGTAATAGATGGTGTCCAACCTGTAATCCGACACTGGCTTTCCTTGATATTCACACTCTCTAATTGTGTTCCTGTGGGAACGATCAGGGTCAACTTATTGAGTATATCTAAATAACATGGGGTATCTAAAGTCACTTTATTTAATTTTTCCACATTTTTTGTAAACTGTTCAAGGGATGTTTTATTGTCTATAATGCCTGCAACCTTGGGTTGTATTCTATTAATCTCAGCCTTTGTGAGTTGCAATGCGTTCTCCATCTTTTTTATATGTATCAGGAATAACAGATTTATGCAGAATATTATCAAGATCAAAAGAAGGATAGTGGTTTTAATTTGCTTGTTCAATTCTTTCTTTACCTGTATCCCTTTTTCAGGGTGAAGGTTTATCTTTAATCCTGAAGAGGATAAATTATTTAAGGCAAGGGCAATGGGTACCGGGGATGTATATTTGATTTGTGGTGCCCATCTGATGGAATCTGGCAAGGTTAATTCTTCTGCCGCAGTCTCACCTGATTTAATCCTTAATTGCCTTGAATCCTCGCCAGTAAGGATTATTTTCCCTGTAGAATATTCCCGTATTGTCTTGATTATTTCTGATTGTTCCTGAATTGTATAGACAAGGCTCAAGCAACCATCCCTGACCACAAATATCTCTGTACATTCTTTTTCCCTGTGGCATAATATCCAATCCTTCCCCCGCTCCTGCTGGAGGCAAAGGTTGAGTAAAGCAAGGGATGAAACAGACACAGCGATACTATCAGCCTTAATTTCCTTTACTGACTCAAGATACGACTCAACCACAGCTTTTGGAACCGCAACCAATAGAATCCTTGTTTTTTCTGCCTGCTGAATGACACAAAAATCATAAACCACATTCTGGATAGGATAGGGAATATGTTCCTCAACCTCATACTCCAATGCCTTTTTCAAGTCAGCATCTTTTAGTAAAGGCATCTCAATTATCTTCATAAACACATATCGCCGAGGGATATTCATAACTATATCCTTGGATGAAGAAAATCCAGGGGCAAGGGTGGAAAGGATCTGTTGACTCGTTTCTCCAGCAGGGACAGCCTGTTCCATATATGCCTCTACCATTGATGAAGACCAACCTTGATGCACCGTAGCGATCCTTATGGCTGATTCAGTTATTTCGATGCTGGTAATTTTCATGATTATATCCTTAATGCTGGTGAGATTATCAGATTGCCGTAGATTATTCTATATTTTCCACAATTTCGAGAAATTTTTTCACGATTTCAGGGTCAAATTGTGTACCGCTATTGATTAATAACTGGGAATTAGTTTCATTTTTTTCCATAGCCTTACGATAGGATCTGTTAGAGGTCATAGCCTCGTAGGCGTCAGCAACATGAAGAATGCGGGCAAAGAGAGAGATTTCATTATTTGATATCCCGTTAGGATACCCCTTGCCATCATATCGTTCATGATGAGAATAAACAGCATTAACTATCTCACTGGAAAATGTGATTGATTCTATAATCATTGCCCCAATCTCTGGATGTTTTTTTATCTGTTGAAATTCTTCGAACAAGAGGCGATCTGGCTTATTTAAGATTTGTCTGCTAATCCCAATCTTGCCAATATCATGGAGCAATCCAGCTGTTTTAATATCCTCAACCTCTGCCTCACTTAAATCAAGATGAATGGCTAAAATAGAGGCTATCTTGGCCACTCGTTCACAATGCCCACAAGTATAAGTGTCTTTTGCCTCTATTGCCTTCAGGAGAGCAAATATCCCGTGTTCAAGGCTGTTTGTTTGTTCCTCAGAAAGATTAATATTGGCTAAGGCTAAAGATGCATTGACCATTAAGATATAGAGAAGATTGATCTCATGGGAGCTATATGGTTTCTTATTCGGTTTCTCATCAATACCAATTACCCCTAACAAATCATGATTATGAAATAATGGAAATAAAAGCTCTATTTCCCTATCCTCAAACCATCCTTTCATTTCCAGTATATCACCCTTTTTCAGGACACCCCTTGTTACGGTTATCTTTTGGATAATAGGATGATCTATATCCAGCTCAGAATGCTTAGCCGTTTCTTTAGTGATATCCCTGTCAATCATTGTCAGATATCTCTGTTGTTCCTTATTCATCAAAAAAACCGTTATCTTATTATGCATTGATATGTTAGATAGAGTCTGTTTCAGAGCATAGCACAGAACCTCTTTATTAAGCATAGAAATAGCAGTCATAGAAAATCTATTGATTGCCAGTTCCTGTTTATATGCCTTTTTAAGGAATACTTTATCAACATATCGTTCTACTTGCTTGCTTAAGGATGGAAAATAGATAGCTATACCTAAGCTTGTTATAAACACTGGCAAAACCAATTGCTGAATTGGGAGATTGCCAAGAAGCGTCTCAATAGCAATAATTATCGATATTAAGCCAGCGATCATAATACTTGTTATTATAGTACAGAGAATATTTCTTGTTTTATTTATCATTTATCACCTATTGGTCGACGGTTCACATTTGATTCCTGGACTATCGACTATCTTTCTTCATTGACTATATCTACCAATATATCGATAACTCTTGAGTCAAACAGGGTATGGCGGCCATTCTTAAGCTGATTTATGGCTTCATCGATACTCAAGGCATCTCTATATGCCCTATTTGAGATCATGGCTACAAAAGCATCGACAGCACCTATTATTCTGACTGGCAGGCTAATCTCTTCCTCCTTCAACCCATAAGGATAGCCGCTGCCATTTAGCCTCTCATGGTGTAAAAGGATTATATCATTTACCTCGTTTGATAAATGGATTGACTTGATTATCTCAATCCCGATATGTGGATGCTTTTTAATATCCTCAAACTCCTCTTGAGTCAGGCTTGTCTTTTTTTCTATGATTTCTTCGTTTAACCCAATTTTACCAACATCATGGAGAATACTGCCAACCCGCAACGACTCAAGGGCAGCATCATTCAACCCAAGTCGTTGTCCAATGTTAAGGACATAGCCCTCAATCATCTTTATATGACCATAGGTATACAAATCTTTAACCTCAACAGCTATCCCTAAAGCATGAATAATGTTAAAAAGATTATTTACTTTTTTCTCCAATAGATTAATATTCTTTACGATTAGTCCCATTTCATAGGATAAGGCTAATAAAAAATTTATATCCCCCTCACTATAGTCAAGCTCACTTAACTTCTGACCAAGATTGATTAGACCAATCAATTTGTTCTCAAAAAATAAAGGGATGATTAAATGGGCAAAAACATCATCCATCCTCTCTATCAACCCATTATGAAACTGTCTAAAATTTGGGTCGTCCATAATCTCTCGTCTTAATAGTTCTCGCTTTTCATCGTTAAACCAGCGAATAATTGCATCCTCTGTTCCAAATTTAGCACTTTTACACTTACCAAGAGAATGATAAATAACATACTCTTGTTTTTCATTAAGCACCATTATTGAAACATTTTTCATAGGTATAGTTTTTGTAATAACCTGAAGGATATTACCCAGCAACTCCTTTTTATCCGGTGTTGTGGTAATCAGGTCATTTATGTTTTTTATAACTAATGATCTATCGTAGTTGACCCTGAAAAAAGATTTGTCAATAAAGCGTTGGAATTTTTGGTGTATTGGCTGGAGGGCACCAGCAATAATTACTCCTACAATAATAGGCGTGAAGATTGACTGATATTCGAGCATCTGTCCAAATATCCTTCCAAAGACAAACACACTGAGCAACCAAATAGCTGTAATCCCTATGGTTAATGTAGAATAAAGTATTGTTTTTTTTACAATTACCCCAATGTCCATCAATCTGTAGCGAATAATAGCGTAAGCAATCATAAAGGCATAAATGGTCAGGGCAAAGTGACCAAGTGGGTAAACCCTTATGCCTAAGACTAAAAGGATATTGGTCAGGCTGCTGATAACAATTATGGTCATACCTATAAACAAATACCTTATTCTATCCCTTTCTAAGGTAGAGGTAGTGGTTATAAGCCTATGGCCAAGCAGATAAATCCCATAGATTACATAGAAAAGAAAGGTAAAATTTAAGAATGGAGCTAAATGACCAGCTACTGGCTGATAAGTCCCGAAAACAATGGTTGCCTTTGAAATAATAAGCCCAAATCTGTCAAGAATAACAAACAAGAGGCTTAAAAGGTAAGCAGTAATGGCTAATATCTTGTTTGTCCTACTATGGTCACCTAATAAGGCTAAGACAAAATTAAAGAAGCTTGAAAAGATAAAAAAGAGTCCAAATTGAAGGATAGCAATACCATTCATAGCTATCTGCTCATCCTTTGCCACAGTCATGACCAACATGCCAATGCACCAAACAGCAATGCAAGACTCAAAAAAGGCAAAGGATCGATTGGTCTCAGATTTAACATTTTTGGTAAAGACAAAGATCCCCAAAAAGAGGTTAATAATGCTTGTTAAAAATAATGTATGTGGATAAAATGGCATGATTTTTTAACACCAAATGTAAAATATAGTCAATAGTCCACAATGGATATTGCTATCCCTACCGTCGTTTCAAAGGCATAAAGGCATAAACCCGTTTCTTATATTCAAGATACTCACTTCCAAACTGCTCTATCAATGCCTTTTCTTCTAAATAAACTCGATAAAACATAAAAGGGAAAAAAAGCACTAATGTCATGATAAAAGAATAATAAGCGTTAGAAATTAAGGTTAACCCTAATACCTCCAACATCACACATAATGCTAAAGGATGCCTCAAGTATGCATAAGGACCATTGGTGACTACTTTATGATCATGGATTATCTTTATATCCTGACTCATCTGTTGTCCCAGGGCAGTAGCTGCTACTGCCCTTAATGGGATGACGATAATATACATCAGCAAACCAAACACACTAATAAGGATGTTTATTTGGCGAGTATGAAGCATAACACAATAGTAGAAATATTCAGATATAGAGCCTATAAAGACAGAAAGGTATAAAAAAAGCATTATTGCAAAATTAAAGCCTGCATGAACCTTCCCTGGTTTAGACTCACCAGCATAGGATTTACTCAGCCTTGTCAGCCGATAAACAATAGAAATAATAAGAAAAGCAATATAAGCAAGTGTGAAGTTCATAGTTTATACCAACCTCTCAGCCTCTTTTTTTAGATTAACCAAAAGATCAGAAGCCATATGTTTTATTACCAAATTATAAATCATTCCTTCAAGGAACCTTCCCAATACTGGTATCCTCAGGTTAAGGGTATGAATAACACTTAATTGTGTTTTTGATTCAACCTGTTCAAATCTCCACTCGGTTATTAACCCCTTCAAGGGACCCTTGATTTGTTCATATCTAATGGACTGGTTTGGTGTAATTATGCCTGATGAAACAAAAATAATAGGGATTCCCATGAGTTTGATTCTAACCTCAACCTCTATTTTGTCTTGCCCCTGATTAAGTGTTTTGACATTCTTATATTCTGGGATAAACTCTGACAATTTCTCCATATCCCGGGCAATTTCAAAAACCTGTCCCAATGTTTGCTTAATCAGAATTGAATCTTTTTGATGAATCATCCTTTGCCTCCATATACTTTGAAAAGCCACAGATTGCGTTTTTTCGCTGGCAATGAACATCGATAGCTGCGTTGTTCAGGTTCGCAATAGAATAGCTATTGCGAACCTTCACGCCTTGCTCTCCATGCCCATTGCTCACCGAAAAATTCACAATCTGTGACCTTTCAAAGTATAAAATATTTTTAATGGGAAAAGTCCAGATACCTGCCTTTTATAGTCAAGATATTCTTCCCCAAACTCTTTAATCAGTTCTTTCTCTTCCAAAAATATTCGAATTAATCTAACAGGTACCAATACTATTACAAAGTAAACAAGCATCCAATATGAGTTAGGTATAAGCAGGAAACCGAGTGCCTTAAAACAGATAGCCAGATAATTTGGGTGTCGCATATATTTATATAATCCATGTTTAATTAATCTATGCCCCTCTTTTATCTCTACATGCAAACTCCAATATTTATCAAGGCTATGAATTGCCCACCTTCTTAATACAATGCCTGAAATATACAGAATCAAGCCAAGAGCACTAACAATAAAATTTATCTCCATCCTCACCCAGAAATACTCCGCTACTGTACCCAACAGCAACAGGATATAAGAAATAGCCATGAGTTTATATGTTAATCTGCTGGTTATCTTGCCTGGTATTATCTTTTTTCTTTTAATCGAGGCTTCCGCAAGATATTCATAAGTAAAGGCAATAATAATGAAAGCAAGATAAAAGCCAGTAAACATTCTACCCATTGCCTCCTTGCACCCTGTTTTTAATCCCTTCCAATGTCTCCTGTGCCATCCTTTTTACTATTCCTGCTATAAACCATTTGCCTATTAAATTGCCAATTAATGGCATCTTGTACTCAAACTCATGGATTAAAATAATATTTGTTCCACCCATTACCCCTTCAAAGCTCCAATAAACCATCATCCCTTTTAATGGTCCTTCTAATTGTTGTGCCTTAATTGAATGATATTTTTCTAAAATAACCTGCGATTTCCATCTAACAGGCTTTCCTTTAGCCAACCCAACCCTTTCGATTATCATTTTATTATCCTGACGGTCCAGGATATTGACTTCTTTATAGGTTGGTATAAATTGAGGGTACTTTTCAAAGTCTATGGCTACCTCAAAGACCTCCTGAAGATTAGCATTAATTAGTATTGAATTCTCAATCCTGATCATTTTTATACCTCTTAATAACTAAGGCAGAATTTTTACCGCCAAATCCAAATGAGTTAGAAAATGCGGCATCAATCTTAGCATTTCGTCCTATATTAGGCACATAATCAAGGTCACAGTCAGTGTCCCTTGTTTCGTAATTAATTGTTGGCGGTATGAAATTATTTTCAACAGTCAGGCTACAGACAATTAATTCTATGGCACCAGTAGCACCAATAGAGTGACCAAGCATAGATTTTGTAGAGCTAATAGGGATACGGTAAGCATCTTTGCCAAAGACCTGTTTTATAACTAAGGTTTCGGTTTTGTCACCCAAAGGGGTAGAGCTTCCGTGAGGGTTGATATAATTTATCTCAGATGGTTTTATTTGAGCCTCATTAAGTGCCAAGTTAAATGCCCTGGCAGCTGATTGTCCATCAGGGGCTGGGGTGGCCATATGGTAGGCATCATTAGTAGTAGCATAGCCAACAACCTCAGCATAGATATGGGCATTTCGATTCAGGGCATGATTTAGTTCCTCTAAGATAATTATCCCGGATCCTTCTCCCAGAACAAATCCATCACGATTGGCATCAAATGGTCGACTGGCTTTAGTTGGTTCGTCATTGCGCAGAGAAAGGGCATTCATGGCATAAAATGAGGTGATAATTACAGGTCGAATAGGCGACTCTGCCCCTCCAGCAATAACAACATCTGCCTCATTATTCTGGATTGCCCGAAATCCATGGCCAATAGCGTCTGTTCCTGCTGGACAGCCCGTAGAAACAGTAATGCTTGCCCCTTTTAAGCCCAGATCTAAGGAAACCATAGAGGAAAGGGATCCAGAAAAGGCAATAATCGAAAGAAATGGACTAATCTTTTCTGGTCCAAATTGCAAAAATTCAGATACTTGTTTTTCTGCAAATGCTAAGCCCCCAACCCCAGCACCAATAACCACATTGATTCGTTCTTTATTCTCCTGCTCAAAATCTATTTGACTATCCTTTACCGCCAAATTAGCAGCCGCAATAGCAAATTGGGTGGCACGATCAGTCCGCTTAGTACTTTTATGATCCATATGGTCCTGCGGCTTAAAATCTTTAATCTCACCTGCTATCTTTACTGGTAGATTTGAGGTATCAAAAAGCTCAATCTGACTTACCCCTGATTTGCCCACACAAAGTGCTTGCCAAAATTCTTCCTTGCCCATACCAATAGGACTGACTACTCCAATGCCTGTAATTACACACCTTTTAATGCGTGCATCATTAGATTCTTTGATGAGATTTGAGATGTTTTCCCCCTGCTCAATCAAGGAATAATATCGAATAATTTCATCCTTTAAGGGATCGATTAAGAGCTTTAGCATTCTGCCAAGGATGGTTAATTCACTGGAAGATATCTTTTTTACCTTATCAATGGATTCAAAAAGCCTTTCCGGATTAATATTCATCTCTAAAGCAAACCTTTTATAACCCTCTTCATCCATATTATTGCCTGCAAATATACCACCCCCAACAATAGCTGCAATCGGTTTTTGATGGAGAATTAAGGGTAAGGCAAAAATGGTTAATCCAGCATGGCACTTAAAGATAGAAAATCCCTCTCTTAATGCCATCTTTGAAAAACATCCCTCCTGATATGATTCGATACACCTTTGGTATCCGGACTTTGAATCCAATATATACTGACAAAATAGACAGTTATATTGCCTTCCCATAACATTTTCACTCTCTATTCCAACAATCTGAATCCCTGAACCAATGGTTCGTTCACAGATCTCCTGAATCTCTTCCCACTGGTTAAAGAGATTTAATAGTTCCCAAAGATGCGGTAAATTCTCTTGTTTAAGCATATTATTTCCTCCTGTGCTATCAAACATGCATCATCCTATAATCGCCACAACCCTTGTCCATCCAGCACTTGCCCCCTTAATCTTGATTGGGAAACAAGCAACCTTAAACCCATACGGCTTGGGGATCTTATCCAGATTTGCCATTTTTTCAATATGTACATATTCCTTAATTCGACCGGCAAAATGTCCTGGCCAAAGATATTTATTGTCCCTTGTCCTAATGTAATCATTAACCATATCCTTAAATGGCCTATCAAAGCCATACGCATCCGTTCCAATCACCTTTACCCCATTTTCAAGAAGATAAAGGGTGGATTCCTTGCTCATCCCTGGATGGCAATCAAGATAATTCTTTTGACCCCAATGCTTATCAGCACCAGTCATAATAAGCACAATATCTAATGGCTTAATCTGGTAATCTATCCGCTTCAATTCATCCTCTATGTCCTGAGGAGTGATAAACTCACCTGCCTTTTTATGACGCATATCGAACACAACACCATCCTGAAAACACCAATCTAAGGACACCTCATCAATAGTCTGACTCTTGCCTCCTTCACAACGAGGTCCAAAGTGATATGGTGCATCTAAGTGTGTTCCACTATGAGTTCCAGCACTAATATTCTCCCAGGCTAACCCTAAACCTTCAGGAAAATCCTTAGCCGTAACGCGATAAATTCCGACCTGTGCAGTTGAAATTCCCCACACAGAATCTAAATTTTATCTATGCTGCTAATTTAAACTCTATAGTACCTTTCTCCAACCATCTTTTATGTTCATTGTTTCTTACCAATGCAGTTATTGAAGCAAGAGCTACTGAGCCAGGCATAGACCAACTCATACCATTATGTTTTTGTCTATCA
>JAZDHC010000122.1:0-6993 GCA_043806395.1 Candidatus Desantisiibacteriota bacterium
TCTATCATATCAATAAGTTATAATAGAAAATTATACCATAACTCCCCCAAAATGTCAAGCCCTTTTATTGCTTTATCTCAATTATTTTCAATGCATTATGAATAATCTTGGATTATTTTGGAATAAATCAACAGAGTCATTCAATCCCTTTTCTGAGATTAAAAAATACTTCATCCTTAACCCTCAACCTCGATTAAAACCCTTATTTTTATTCAAGTCTATTGTTTCTCTTAAGGAAGATGCTGCTGTTCTTGTCCAATTTTTTCAAGGGATAAACCTCAATCGGGACAAGATTGGTCAGCAGCAACTTGATATCATATTCTTCGTAGATGATTTACTCTTGAATCAGATTATTTTCAAGTCTCCAGACTTTTATACCTTCAAGTCAGGTATTTTTCGGTTTAGAGACGATGCTATGATTCATAGAGAAATTGCTCATAAAACAGGTAAGCCTTCAAAAAACGAGCAAAGGCTTGCTGATTTATCTCAGACATTCAAAGCCATGACAAACGAATCATCTGATCAGACAAGGGCAGAGTTAGCCTTTGAGATAGGCAATCTTTACTATTCGCTTTCAAATCTTCAGAATGCTATGGAATATTATGAAATAGCATTACCACTGCTCAAGAAAATCAATGATCAGGCAAATGAAGCCTCTACTCTTGGTAATATTGGCGCAGTTTATCAAAATATGGGCGAGTTGGATAGGGCACTGAAATATCATCAGCAGTCATTGGGGATTCATAAGCAGATAGGGGATCTGCAGGGAGAGGCTACTCAACTTGGCAATATTGGCGCAGTTTATCAAAATATGGGCGAGTTGGATAGGGCATTGAAATATCATCAGCAGTCATTGGGGATTCATAAGCAAATAGGGTATCTGCAGGGAGAGGCTGCTAACCTGGGTAATATTGGCACAGTTTATCAAAATATGGGCGAGTTGGATACAGCATTGAAATATCATCAGCAGGCATTGGAGATTCATAAGCAGATAGGGTATCTGCAGGGAGAGGCTACTATCTTGGGCAATATTGGCATAGTTTATCAAAATATGGGCGAGTTGGATACAGCATTGAAATATCATCAGCAGTCATTGGGGATTCATAAGCAGATAGGGTATCTGCAGGGGGAATCCTCTGAGCTGGGCAATATTGGCGCAGTTTATCAAAATATGGGCGAGTTGGATACAGCATTGAAATATCATCAGCAGGCATCAGAGATAAAGAAGCAAGTATTGCCATCCACTAACCCCCAGCAGGCAGGGGACATTGCAGAGCAACCTGTTGTATCCTTTTGAACCATCCCAAAATTTTACTTGTAAAGATACAAAATATATGTTATAATAAATATGATTACTAAAGTAGGAGAATACTCATGCGGGTTGAATTATTAGAGCATACTCCAGACCCTGAACACTTGGTGTCTCTTGCTGCTAAGTTGTGTTATTCAGGCGCTGATATAGATGAATTGCTTCAAAAGGTGATAGCAGAGCAAACAACTGCTTTTATCCACAAGTTATTGAAGATGGGGCATCTTTCTCCATTTGAGCATATCAACTTTACCTTTGGGATTGAAGGTATATCAAGGGCAGCATCTCATCAATTGGTCAGGCATAGAATCGCTTCCTATTCTCAACAAAGCCAGAGATATGTGACCTATCAGACTATTGAGTTTGTAATGCCGGAAAGTATTTCTTCTGCAGGTTTGTCTACAAGATTTTCTGAGGCAATGGAATATCTTCAAGGGATTTATCATGAACTTATCTCCTCTGGTATCCCGCCAGAAGATGCCAGATTTGTCCTGCCAAATGCATGTGCCACCAAGATTATTGTGACCATGAATGCCAGAGAGTTAATGCATTTTTTCCGCTTGCGATGTTGCAATCGTGCTCAGTGGGAGATACGGGCTATGGCTGTAGAGATGCTGAGGTGTGTAAAGACTGTTGCAGCCAATATCTTTGCTAACTCTGGCCCTGCCTGTGTTGATGGTAATTGTTCGGAGGGTGAAATGTCCTGCGGTAAGCCATGGAAAAGAGGTGGGCTGAATTGAATATTATCAGAATATGCAGTATTTACTATCACTAATCATTCTCCACCAATCGTCAGCTACAAGGTGATATTAATGTTTGAAAAATTAAAGCAACTGAAAACCGAATACGATGATTTAGCCCATAAACTATCAGATCCATCCCTTATGACTGATATGGAGACATATAAGAAGTATGCCAAAAAAAGGGCACAGATAGAACCATTGGTAGAAAAATGGATGGAATGTGAAAAGGTAGAGGAGGAAATCTCTAACTGTAATTCATTATTGGACCATGAACAGGATGAGGAATTGAGGCAAATGGTCACGGAAGAGATTGAAGGGTTAAAAGAAAAAAAAGAGGTGTTAATCAAGCAGATTGAAGATATTCTTACACCTGATGAAGATGCTCAATATATAAACAAAAACAGTATCATGGAGATTCGGGCTGGTACAGGTGGAGAGGAATCAGGGCTTTTTGCCGGGGATCTCTTTCGAATGTACTCCCGTTATATTCAAAATATGGGCTGGAAATTAGATGTCATGAGCTCAAACCCTACAGAGATGGGAGGGTTTAAGGAGATAGTCTTTTCTGTAGAGGGTGAAAATGCCTATAATTGCCTCAAGTTTGAGAGCGGCACCCATCGTGTCCAACGAGTGCCAGTTACAGAAACAAGTGGACGAATCCATACCTCAGCTGCTACTGTTGCAGTAATGGTTGAACCAGAGGATGTAGATATAGTAGTTCGTTTGGAAGACTTAAAGATTGATACCTATCGATCAACCGGAGCAGGCGGACAACATATTAATACCACCGATTCTGCTATAAGGATCACTCATCTGCCCAGTGGATTAGTAGTAACCTGCCAGGATGAAAGATCGCAACATAAGAACAAGGCAAAGGCAATGCAGGTTCTCAGGGCAAGATTATTTGCTCATGCCCAGGAGCAACAATACGCTGAACTCTCTCAAACTCGTAAACTACAGGTTGGAACAGGGGATAGGAGTGAAAAGATAAGAACATATAATTATCCACAAAACAGAATAACAGACCATCGCATTGGGCTGAGCCTTTACAAATTAGAATTAATTATGAATAGTGGTGGATTGGATGAAATGATTGCCGCCCTTGCCAAGGCAGCAAAGGTGAAAGGGATGGGGAAAGACCAAGAATAGGGGCAATAAAATGACCACACTTGATGCCTTGCATGGTGCAATAGATTCACTGAAATGTGCAGGAATAGAAACAGCTACAACAGATGCAGAATGGCTGCTGGAGGATGTTGTTTCTCTAAAGCGACATCAATTATACCTTCAAAATCGCCCCTTGACAGATAAAGAAATAACCCGTTATACAATATCAATAAAAAGAAGGTGTAACCATGAGCCAGTAGCATATATTATTGGTTACAAAACCTTTCTTGATTGGGAATTTGCTGTTAGCCCTCAGGTTCTTATCCCAAGATGGGAGACAGAGGTATTGGTAAATGAGCTATGTAATCATTTTCATCCCTACTGGAGGGTTGGCATAGAGATTGGTACGGGAAGTGGGGCAATTGCAATCAGTCTGGCTTTGAGGTTGCCTGATATTCAAGTTTATGCCACAGATATTTCAGCCTCAGCACTACAGATAGCATGGCTCAATGCAAAACAACTTGGAGTAATGAAAAGAATTACATTCCTTCAAGGGAATATGCTCTCTATTCTCTCCGGGCTAAATTTAGAAGGAAGGGTAGATTTTATCGTCTCCAATCCACCTTATATCATTAGCAAAGAAATAGATGATTTACCCTCAGATGTCAGAGATTTTGAGCCAAGGGTGGCATTAGATGGTGGTGAGGATGGGCTTGATTATTATAAAAAGATCATCGAGAATGCACCGAATTATCTTATGTCCGGAGGCTATTTGGCGTTTGAGGTTGGTCCATGTCAGGCAAAACCTGTAAAAGAATTAATGCAGAAATGCTTTGAGACACAAATCATAAATGACCTGTGTCAGAGAGAACGAGTAGTATTGGGGAGCAGATATGGTTCAGAATGAGTAATTACAAAAAATGTAACAGTTCAGCTAACCGCAGAGACGCAGAGAAACAGAGAGGGTCAAAAGAAAAAATCCGTAGTCTGTTTTCTGTAGCCTGATTTATTCTCTGCGTCTTTGCGCCTCTGCGGTGAACTATTACCAAAAAATTAACAATGTGGGGGTTACCAAAAGGCATAAATTTTTACTTTATAATAATAAACGCATTGCAGTGTCTTTATTTCACTGACAAGAATTAAACAAAAAGGAGTTACAATATGGCAGGACGCAAGGACATCATTTTGGACATCACAGAGAACAGAGCTTTAAGGTCAACAATTGATCCAAATGTAAAGGGGAAATCAATCGCTGAATACTATGGCATCAATTGTTTTAATGATAAGGTCATGAAGGAGTATTTGCCTTACAGGGCTTATCAGCAATTAAAAAGCGTAATTAAAAATAATGGCAAGATTGATGAAAAGCTGGCTGAAGAGGTAGCACATGGCATGAAAGAATGGGCTATTAGCAAGGGTGCAACACATTTTACACATTGGTTCCAGCCAATGACTGGTGCAACTGCAGAAAAGCATGACAGTTTTTTAAGTTTTGATGATGACGGTCTTCATGTTGACAGGTTTTCAGGTAAAAACTTAAGTCAGGGCGAACCAGATGCATCAAGCTTTCCCAGCGGCGGTCTTCGAGCTACCTTTGAGGCACGGGGTTATACGGCATGGGATCCGACATCACCAACATTTATAGTAGAAAATGTTAATGGTGCAACCCTTTGTGTTCCAACCATATTTTTGTCATATACTGGTGAGGCACTCGATAAAAAGACACCTTTACTACGATCTATAGAGACAGTAAATGAGCAGGCTTTGAGGATATTGCGGTTATTTAACAATTCAATTGCTACCAAGGTATATACAACTATGGGTCCTGAACAGGAATATTTTCTTGTAGACAAGACCTATTTTAATCAGAGACCAGATTTAATGCTAACTGGCAGAACATTATTTGGTGCAAAACCACCAAAGGGTCAAGAAATGGAAGACCATTATTTTGGCAGCATCAAGGATAGAATCATAGCTGTTATGCACGATGCAGAAGCAGAATTGTACAAATTAGGAATTCCCATAAAGACACGGCATAACGAGGTTGCACCTGCTCAGTATGAAATAGCACCCATATTTGAGGATACAAATGTAGCTACTGACCATAATCAAATGACTATGGAGGTATTGCGAAGGGTAGCAAGCAGGCATAACTTAGCCCTTCTGCTTCATGAAAAGCCATTTTCTGGTATCAATGGCTCAGGAAAGCATAATAATTGGTCAATGTCTGACTCAGAGGGCAATAATTTGCTTGAGCCGGGCAAAACACCACATGACAACTTACAGTTTTTAACATTTCTTATAGCAACGGTAAAGGCTGTGTACAAGTATGCTGATCTACTGAGGGCTTCAATTGCCTCAGCCGGTAATGATCACAGGCTTGGCGCTAATGAAGCCCCACCTGCAATTATGTCTGTGTTTCTTGGGCAACAATTAACCTATATATTGGATAATATTGAAAATAACAAGAAAACAGAATACACAGATAGAGAGATTATTGATCTGGGTATAAGCAAATTGCCTGTTATCTCAAGGGATAACACAGATCGTAACCGAACATCACCCTTTGCCTTTACAGGAAACAAGTTTGAATTCCGTGCAGTTGGTTCAGCACAGTCCATAGCTGTACCCAATTATACAATCAATGCCATGGTTACCATTATTTTTGATGAATTTGCTCAAGCTATAGAAGCAAATCTGCAAAAAGGTATGGAATTAAATAAAGCTGTAATGGAGGTGCTCATTCCAGCGATTAAAGAAACAAAGCCCATCCGCTTTGAAGGCAACAACTATGATCCGGAATGGGAGAAAGAGGCTGAGAGACGAGGGTTGCCCAATAAGAAAACCACCCCTGAGGCATTGAAAGATTTTGTGTCACTCAAAAACAAAGAGGTGTTTACCAAATACAATATCCTTTCCAATGAGGAGATAGAGGCAAGATACATTATCTTTGTTGAAAAATATATCAAGACAATAAACATCGAGGCTGAAACTGCATTAACTATGGCAAAAACAATTATTCTGCCATCTGCGATAAAGTATCAGACCATTATAGCCAATTCTGTTAATGCTATCAGCTCGATAAAGGGGATAGGGTCAAACATAATTGAGGATCAGACCAAACTATTGAACAATTACTCAAATCTGATCCTACAATTGAATAAAAAGATCGCAGAGCTTGAGGACAAATTAAATATTGCAGCCAATATGCATGGTGATGATGAAAAGCAAGCAGATGCTTATTGCAACAGCGTTTTGCCAGTTATGAATGAATTGCGAGAAGTAGCTGATATGCTTGAAGTTGAGACAGACGATGAGTGCTGGGTGCTGCCAAAGTATAGAGAAATGTTGTTTATATTTTAAGCAGACTATTGGGGAGGGGGGTGTATTGAATGCACCCCCCTCTGGAAAACTATTACAGCAATGAATAACACTGAATTACAGATAATAATATGTCAGCACAAGATCCCTCGTCGACAGGCTGTTACGGAATAGGCATTTGGCCATAAGATGCATACAATATGTTGTCCGTATTCCGTAGGGACATCCCCTTGTGGGTGTCCGTCTGTTGATTATCCGTTGCGTTTGTGACCGTTTGGTGCGTTTTACGGACAGGGACAAGCCCTGTCCCTACGACAATTTTAGTTCCGTAACAACCTGTCGACAGGCTGTTACGGAATAAGCATTTGGCATAAGATGCATACAATATGTTGTCCGTATTCCGTAGGGACATCCCCTTGTGGGTGTCCGTCTGTTGATTATCCGTTGCATTTGTGACCGTTTGGTGCGTTTTACGGACAGGGACGAGCCCCCTGCCTTCGCAGGGGCAGGCTC
>JAZDHC010000123.1:0-4286 GCA_043806395.1 Candidatus Desantisiibacteriota bacterium
TCTATCATATCAATAAGTTATAATAGAAAATTATACCATAACTCCCCCAAAATGTCAAGCCCTTTTATTGCTTTATCTCAATTATTTTCAATGCATTATGAATAATCTTGGATTATTTTGGAATAAATCAACAGAGTCATATATTACCCCGAATGGTATTTCAGGCAATACCAACCGTATTCTTTGATTGCCGGTAACTACTCAGCCACAAAGACACCGCTAAGTAGTTACCAATAATTCATAATTTTGGCATGGTTCAAAATTGTTCACCGCAGGGTCACAGATGATACAGAGAATTACAACCCCCTAACCCCCTTTTCTAAGGGGGAATTAGGGAAACACAGATACTTGCTTGTTCAATTTGTTACCCTGACTTGAACCATGCCATAATTTTTAACTACTCACCACAGAGGCACAGAGAAAGAAAAAACCACAAATTCAGATAAGATTATCCACAGATTACACAGATTGCACAGATTAAGATTTTTGGCATGGTTCAAATCAGGGTAACAAATCGGACAAGCAAATAGGAGTGTGCATTTCCCTAATTCCCCCTTAGAAAAGGGGGTTAGGGGGTTGTTCTTCTCTGTGCTTTTGTATCTCTGTTGTGAACATTTTGAACCATGCCAGATTTTTTTGTTTATTATCTTGATGTCCCTATCGTTATTTTATTAGAACATCTGTGTAATCTGTGTAATCTGTGGATAAATTCTTCTCCGTGTTCTCTGTATCTCCGTGGCAAATTCCCCTCGCTGAGTAGATGTAGGATGGATAGAACCCATCAATTCTCTGTGCTTCCAAATCAATCTTATTCCTGAATAGTTGCTACCTCCACTAATCCAGTCTTCTCCCTTATCTTCCTCTCAATCTCCACTGTTTCTGTTGGATTTGATCTAAGGAATTCTTTGGCATTTTCCCTGCCCTGACCAAGTCTTTTATCGCCATAAGAAAACCATGTTCCACTCTGCTGTATAATTCCATGCAATACACCCATATCCAACAGGCATCCCTCTTTAGAGATACCAGAATCATATAGCATATCAAATTCTACCTGCTTAAATGGGGGGGCAACCTTATTCTTTACTATCTTAACCCTTACCCGATTACCAATAGCTACATCACCCTGCATAATAGAACTGACTCGTCTCATATCCATTCTTAAGGAGGCATAAAATTTAAGTGCCTTGCCACCTGGGGTTGTTTCTGGTGAGCCAAACATTACCCCTATCTTTTCTCGCAATTGGTTAATAAATATCACCGTTGTTTTTGATTTAGCTACTGAGGAGGTAAGTTTTCGTAATCCTTGAGACATTAGTCTGGCTTGCAAACCCATATGACTATCGCCCATATTCCCTTCCAATTCTGCCTTGGGAACAAGGGCAGCCACAGAATCAATAACAATAACATCCACTGCTGCAGAGCGAACCAGGGTTTCTGCTATTTCTAATGCCTGTTCACCTGTATCTGGCTGAGAAATAAGCAGGTTTTCAATATCAACCCCTAATTTTTTGGCATAAGCTGGATCAAGGGC
Source organism: Candidatus Desantisiibacteriota bacterium (assembly GCA_043806395.1). GTDB lineage: Bacteria > UBA9089 > CG2-30-40-21 > CG2-30-40-21 > CG2-30-40-21 > CG2-30-40-21. Next base: position 1,532 of record JAZDHC010000123.1, read on the forward strand.
ATGTTCAGCATCAATAAAAGCAGCAATCCCGCCACTCTTTTGTGCCTGAGCAATAATTTGCAGGGTTAGCGATGTCTTGCCTGATGATTCCTGCCCATAGATCTCAATAACCCTTCCACGAGGGACGCCACCAATACCAATAGCTATATCTAAGGAAATAGCACCTGTAGAAATGGCAGGCATTTTTATCCTTGCCCCTTCCTCGCCCAATTTCATGATTGAGCCCCGTCCAAACTGTTTTTCAATCTGTGCTAAAGCAAGCTGTAACGCCTTTTGTTTTTCTGCTAATTCCATTTTTTCCCTCCAAATTTGTTTAGGCTGAAGGCTGTAGGGAAAAACTAATAATCTACAGTCTAACAGCCTACAGCCTTTATCTATGATACCGTATTACTCCTATTTTGTCAAGCTAATTTTCTAATTCAATCAGGGCAAACGCATCTAAATCCTACAACTAACCATGATTCGGTATCTCTGCCTCAGATACAGAGGTTTTTTTAGGCATAAAAGGAAACTCAAGATTATCATACGCACATAACACAAGCCAATAATATTGCACTTGCTACTGGCTAACAAGGTTGTGTAATTGGCAACCTATCACCCTCTCACCTGAGCCGCCTCTAATGCCTCCCTGAGTGTAGATACACCCATCAGCTCAATAGCAGTCTTCTTCTTTAGCCTTTCCTTGTTGGAGACAGGCAGGATGCACTGCTTAAAGCCTAATTTTAATGCCTCTTCAATTCTTTTTTCAACAAGGCTTACGGATCGAATCTCCCCAGACAGGCCAACCTCTCCAAAGATAATCATGGATGATGGGACCACGCGATCCAGAAGACTGGATGCCACAGAACAAGCCACAGCAAGGTCTACAGCCGGCTCATTTACCTTCATCCCGCCAGCTACATTTACAAAAACATCATATTGCCCCAGATGCAATCCAACCTTTTTTTCCAATATAGCCAGTAAGATAGACATACGGTTATAATCTATTCCAAACGACTCCCGTCTGGGCAAACCAAAGTTTGTAGGAGAAACAAGTGCCTGAATCTCCACCAGAATAGGACGCGTTCCCTCTATGGCAGCCGTAACTACTGACCCAGACACCCCTTGTGGCTTTTGAGAAAGAAAGGCTGCTGAGGGGCTATTTACCTCTGTCAACCCTGTCTCAAGCATCTCAAACACCCCAATCTCATTGGTTGAGCCAAACCTGTTTTTAATAGTCCGCAGGATACGATAGGTATATTGCTCATCCCCCTCAAAGTAGAGTACAGTATCAACAATATGCTCCAATACCTTTGGTCCAGCAATAGAACCATCCTTGGTAACATGTCCCACCACAAATACTGGTATGGATTTCCCCTTTGCCAGATACATGAGGGCTGTAGTACATTCCCTTATTTGAGAAACACTCCCTGGTGAGCTTGATACCTCAGGCTTGTATACGGTTTGAATAGAATCAATAACTACTATTTGAGGCATAAGATTTTCCACTTGAGAAAGGATATAGGACAGGTTGCATTCAGGGAGGATATAAAGATTATCTGTCTTGATATTTAATCTGTCTGCCCGCAGTTTTATCTGTTCGGCTGATTCCTCAGCAGTAACATAAAGCACCTTACCACAACTTGAGCTAAGAAAACCGCTTACTTGAAGAAGAAGTGTGGATTTACCAATACCCGGATCACCACCAATTAAGGTAAGCATCCCTGGTACTATGCCCCCACCCAAAACCCGATCAAATTCATTTATATTACTCTTTAATCGCTGGACAGTGGATATTTCTATCTGGGACAATGGCTTTGGTTCCTGGGGGATGGATGAGAATGAGGCATGACTTCCATCAGAAGGGGATAATGGTTGAACTAATTCCTCAACAAGTGTATTCCATTTTTCACAACCAGGGCATTTACCAAGCCATTTTGATGATTCATAGCCACATTCCTGACAATAATATTTGGTGAAAGATTTCATCTGTTATCTCCTTATTTTTTTATACCTCTGGTACGCTGGTGCGAAAGAGTGGTCATACTTCGTCAAGTTTTCCCATTTATCCTTCCTCAACCTTATCATACTTCAAACTCCTTATCGCTCAACCTTGAAAAACTTCCTTAACTCCTCTTCTTCCTTGCCCTGTTCCACGAGATAAAATTCTACGGTATCATTAATTTGTCCAAATTCCATCCGTTCATAATGACAAATAGCCTCCTGCTTTTTCTGCTTAGTCATGATGTTCAAGACTTTCTGTTTGTAAACCGTGTCAAGATTTCCGATTAACTGTTCACCCTTGCTTTCAAGAATATAGACAAGTTCTAATTCATTGTTATCGTTTTTCTTGGCAGCAATAAAATCTGGGCGTAACTTGTATTTCTGCCATCCTTGAATAGAGTACCAACCCCTTGAAACTTTATTACGAAACCACCAGAGAATCTTTTCTTGTTTATCAAGAATATCACCAACTTTTCGTTCAAGGCTATTCATTGAAACAAGCTCAATATCTTCAAAGAGATAATACTTGTACGGATTAGGCATCCGCCCGACTACGATATTATCTTCATCAGGAATCCTGAATCCGAGTTCTTTAATATCTGATACCGCAAGGACTATTTTCTTAGAATTAAGGTAACTACTCAGGTGTAAATAAGGGAAAAGGGGAAAGTAGGGGAAAATGGAAAAGAGAGAGAATTATGTTTCTTTTTCCCCTTTTTCCAGCTTTTTCCCTTTTCCCTTTAATCTCTTCCCTGTTCCCTTTTACCTTACT
>JAZDHC010000124.1:0-6147 GCA_043806395.1 Candidatus Desantisiibacteriota bacterium
ATACAAAGAAAGACAACAAATAAAAAAATCTGGGATGGTTCACTTTTGTTTGAAAGCTTGCGAATAAAAGGATAAGATAGCTTTCATAGGAAAATGGACGATTATGAACCGTCCCAAAAATCTTAATCTGCGTAATCTGCGGATAATCTTAGTCTGATTCTGTGGATTCTTTTATCTTTATGCCTCTATGGTGGTAGTTACCAAATAGAAAGCAATCATGTTCTTTTCCTGGCTTTATTGGACATAAACAACATTGTTTGTTTTCCTTGTCAATCCATAATCCCCCCACCCCATTTTAGCTTATTTCTCAGCACCTCATAAAAACCACATTGCTGTGGTTTGATAAGACATGTCTCTTCTGCTGCCCTTTCTATTTCAATCCTATCAGCAAATTCCAGCGAATAGGTCTGTTGGCCATCAATAGTTAATATAGACTGACCTGATGAAATTACCTCAACGGTTATCTTAGAGTTTTCAGGAATAATCATGGGTCTGGCTGTCAGGGTATGGGGACAGACAGGGGTAAGCATCAATACCTTCATCCGTGGCACAACAATAGCACCGCCAGCAGCTAAGGAATAACCCGTTGAACCGGTTGGGGTTGAGATAATAAGCCCATCAGCACGATATGTAGTCAAATATTCAGCATCAATAAAAACCTTAAGATTAATCATTCGTGCTATCTCGCTCTCAGCAACAACTGCCTCATTTAATGCCTTGAATGTGGCAAGGGTAGATGTCTGCCTTATTATCTTTATGCTTAACATCATCCGTTTTTCAATCTGATAATGTCCCTGCAAGATATTTGTCAGAGTAGAATACAACTCCTCTTCCGTAACCTCTGTAAGAAAACCAAGGCTGCCAAGGTTTATGCCCAGGATTGGTATGCTTTTCCCCTCAATCATCCGTACTGTATGAAGCATCGTACCGTCGCCACCCATGGCAAGAATCAGGTCAACCCCTTGCATTTCTATCGAATCAACACCCAATTTTTCATATTCCATAGCAACAGCAGCTTTCATATCCATGACTACGAGATGATCTCCATTTTTTGTCAGGAATGAAATAACCTCTCTGGCTACTCTGAAGGCATCGGGTCTTTTGATATTAACAATTAAGCCAATTTTCATTCGAAAAATCCTCCTGTCGTTGGATAATCTTGGAATTATTCAGTAAAATAAATTTATCACGAAGAAAAGTAGACTTGTTTACTATAGCATATTTTAATTATCCTGTCAATATATTTAACGATTACAATAATTGATATTTTATTTGACTTATTCCCTGAATTGGTGTATAATATAGTTTAGAAATGAAGTGGAAGGGGTGATCTGTAATCATGGAAGATATTATTCTAAAATGTATTGGTGCGGTATATCTGGGTGTTGAAAAGGAAGGGGATACATGGCTTGGCAGGTTGGCTGGAGAGCTTACTATTTGTGGCGAGGGGAATCTACGATTTACTAATAAAGGTATTTATTTTAATAGATGGCTTCCACCAAAAGAATTTTTTATTCCTTTAGAGTGCATTACCAAAGTAGAATTGGGAATGACACATCTATTGAAACCCATCTTCCCTGGAAGGGTATTGAGAATATTCTATTCTGAGAATAGGGGAGAGAGGCTGATATTTGGGGTATGGATGGGTACTCGCGAGGGACAAAAATGGAAGGAAAAAATTGAAAGGATATTAAATACAACAAATTCAACGAAACTATCCACCTGCTGATAAGGGCAGGTTTAGAACCTGCCCCGACTGAATAAGGAAACACCTGACATGGGAAAATTTTCTCACATAAAACTTACTGATGTTTTGATTGAAGAAGGGCTCATTACTACAACTCAGATTGAAGAACTTATTCAAAAGGAAAAGGATAAGTCAGCTGGGTTAGAGGAAATGATTGTCAAGTCTGAATTAATAGATAAAAGTACTCTTATGTCCAGAAAGGCTGAGCTAATCCACACACGATTCGTAGATGTCTCTTCCTATCCTGGATATGAAGAGTTTGTTCACCTGCTTCCAGAGGCTACATGTCGAAAATATAGTCTTATATGTATCAATAAGACAGAGAATAAGCTTTCTTTGGTAATGACCAATCCTTCAGATGTTTCTTCCATAGATGATATAAGACTTGTCTCTGGTTACGAGATAGAGCCTTTGCTTGGTTATGAACCTGATATTAAATTTGCATTGAATCAGGTCTTTGGTGACCAGGCTTTTCAGAATATTGTGGATGTAGCTTCTAAATCAAGTCTACTTCTGGAAGGAAAAAAAAAGGAAAAAAATGAGGTTGTTGTCATTGATACCCCGCTTATTCAATTGGTTGATGGGATAATTATTCAGGCTATAGAAAAAAAAGCCAGTGACATCCATATTGAGGCATTTGAAAATAACCTGAAGGTAAGGTATCGTATTGATGGGATTCTGCGGGATATAATGACTCTTTCAAAGGAGTTGCGAGCATCGATCATTTCCAGAATTAAGATTATGTCCGGGCTGAATATTACTGAAAAAAGACTCCCCCAGGATGGAAGAATTCAAATGAATCTTAAGGGCAAGGCTATTGATCTACGAATCTCCATCCTGCCGACCATTGCCGGGGAGGGAGTAGTTATTCGTATTTTAGATAGGGCAAACATTTCTCTGAAACTTGAGGATATTGGTTTAATCCCGGTTATGTCAGAAATTTTCAAGGCAACTGTTTTTCAACCAAATGGAATGATTATGGTGACAGGACCCACGGGTAGTGGAAAAACTACTACCTTATATGCTGTGCTCAACACATTAAATTCTCCAACAAAAAAAATACTTACCATTGAAGACCCAGTAGAATATTATCTTTATGGAATTAATCAGGTACAAGTTAAGCCCAGCATTGGATTTACCTTTGCCACAGGATTAAGGACTTTTTTTCGTCAGGATCCAGATATCATTATGGTTGGTGAAGTCCGTGATTTTGAAACTGCTCAAACAGCTGTTGAGGCTGCCCTGACCGGACACCTTGTGTTGAGTACCCTGCATACCAATGATGCTATAGGCACAGTTGTCAGACTTATGGATATGGGTATAAAACCATTCCTTATTGCTTCTACCTTGCGTTGTGTTTTAGCTCAACGATTGGTTAGAGTCAATTGCCCCAACTGTAAAGAGCCAATCCAACCAGCCAGTAATCTATTAAGGTTTATGGATAAACTGTCTATCCCTATCCCTGATAATATTCAGCTATTCAAGGGTAATGGATGCAATGTTTGCAATAGGACTGGTTATAAGGGGAGAATTGGTGTATTTGAACTTCTGGTTATGTCTGCAGAGCTTGAAGAAGGGATTGTAGATAAAACCAGCAGCCTCCATTTGCTGGAAATAGCAAAAAAAGAGGGCTTAAAAACACTACTTGAAGATGGGATAGAAAAGGTACTCCATGGATTGACTACCGTAGAAGAGATCTTCCGCGTGGTGCATACATAGCTCTCGACAACCCTCAAGTGTCACATAGAGACGAGACAGGAGATTAGAAAAAATGCCGGAATTATCTGAGGTAGAAACCGCTATCACCAAGAAATTAATAGCTGTGGTGGATGATGAACAGGATATTCTTGAACTTGTCTCATTCCATCTTGTTAAAGCAGGACATAATACCAAAGAATTCTCTGATGCAAAAGATTTTCTCAAAGGTATAGAGAAACAACTCCCACAACTAATCATACTTGACATCATGTTGCCTGATATGGATGGCTATGACTTATGTAAGTATTTGAAATCACAGAATAAATTATCAAGTATCCCGATTATCATGCTTACAGCAAAGAGTGAAGAAGTAGATAAGATTTTAGGACTGGAATTAGGTGCAGATGACTATGTAACAAAGCCTTTTTCACCAAGAGAGCTTGTCACCAGAGTAAAAGTAGTTTTAAGAAGACAGGAACCAAGGAATGAAACAAAAATCATAAAAATAGGCAATATACTCTCAATTGATTTAGATAAATATGAGGTTTTTGTTGAGGGTAAAAAAATAAATTTAACGACAACAGAATTCAAGATTCTGGAAATCCTCTCCTCAAAAAAAGGATGGGTATATACCAGAGATAAATTATTAGACCGTCTCTGGGGAAATGAAAAGGCAGTTTTTGACAGAACAATAGATGTTCACATAAAAAATCTACGCGAAAAATTATGTAATGCAGGTAAATTCATTAAAAGCATCAGAGGCATAGGATACAAGGCGGAAGAATGAGAATCTCTCGATTTTATAAAATATTTGGCGGGTATTTTATTATAATTATTGCCTTATCATCTTCAATTATCTTCTTCTCGTTTAACACCATAAAAGACCACTACATGAATTCATTGACTGATAATCTTAAAAATCTGGGGATAGCCTTAAAAACAAAATCCCTGGTATATCCTTTTTTAGAAAAAAGAGAATATCAAGGTATGGGAGTTCTTGTTAAGAAGACAGGAAAAGAAACAAAAACCAGAATAACGATAATATGCCCTGATGGTGTGGTTCTGGCTGATTCAGAAAACGACCCCAAATTAATAGAGAATCAAAAAAATAAACCAGAAATAATAGGTGCTATTAAAAATGGATTCGGGCGATCTGTCAGGTACAGTATTGTATCAAAAAAAAATATGCTGTTTGTTGCTTTGCCTGTAATCAGAGAAGATAACAGGGAATTGGTAGGGATATTGCGAGTAAGTTTATTTTTAAGAGATATAGATATATTGTTTGCAAAATTACAAATTAAAATTTTACGAATATCTATAGTGATAATAATACTTTCCCTGCTGGGTGCACTGCTTTTTTCTCGAAATTTATTAAAACCAATTCAAAGGTTAAAAATAGCATCTCAGAAGGTAACCGGCGGAGATTTTAATGTCAGGGTTATTCTAAAAAGCAATGATGAATTAAAAGATTTAGCCGAAAGCTTTAATCGTATGACTGAACAAATGAAAGAAACATTTGAAAAACTTTCTCAGCAAAACGAAGAATTAAGGAATGCAGAAAGAATAAAAAGAGATTTTGTCACAAATGTATCGCATGAATTGCGAACCCCTCTCACGGCAATTAAGGGATTTGCTGAAACCCTTGAAGATGAAGTAGACCCAAAGAGTCGGCGGCATGTAGATATAATAAGGGTTCACACAGATAGACTGATAACTATCGTTCAGGATTTACTTGTATTATCAGAACTTGAAGGGAAAGAGTCTAATCTGGAATTTGAGGATGTAAATATAGTAGAACTACTTGAGAATGTTACAAATTTATTCACAGAAAAAATAATAGAAAAGAGATTGGAATTAAAATTTGTAATAGATGAGAATATTCCTCATCTGAGGGCTAATTCCTTCAAGCTGGAACAAATGCTTATTAATTTGATTGATAATGCTGTGAAATATACCGAAAAAGGGGAAATAACAATATCAATAAAACAAATGCCAGGGGGACTACCTCAAAATGAATTTGTTGTTTTTGAGATAATGGATACGGGTATAGGCATATCTGAAAAACATCTAATCCGTATTTTTGAAAGATTTTTTGTTGTAAATAGATCTCGTTCCAGAAAACTTGGTGGAACCGGTTTAGGTCTTTCTATTATAAAACATATTGTTCAACTGCATAATGGAAAAATAATCGTTGAAAGTACACCAGATACAGGCTCAAAATTTATTGTCATCTTGCCGATAAATCCTCATTTGATCTAACAAAGACATCAATACATGATGACAAAAAACTGGTAATTGCTCAATAAAGTGTGGAATTTTCGCAAAGAGCCGGGCAAGGTGTAGTTCAAAAGGGAGATACAACCCCCTAACCCCCTTTTCTAAGGGGGAATTCCATCCCCTAACCCCCTTTTCTAAGGGGGAATTCCATCCCCTAACCCTCGCTATCGGGAGACATTTGATACCTGATACCTGAATGTTTACCCTATTTGCCCCAAGATATTGAGAAATTACAAAAACTTGAACATTGAGGCATGGTTCAAATCAGGGTAACAAATTGAGCAAGCAAGCAAGTATCTATGTTTCCCTAATTCCCCCTTAAAAAAGGGGGTTAGGGGGTATTCCCCCTTAATAAAGGGGGTTAGGGGGTATTCCCCCTTAATAAAGGGGGTTAGGGGGTTGTAATCCTCTGTATCATCTGTGAC
>JAZDHC010000125.1:0-4379 GCA_043806395.1 Candidatus Desantisiibacteriota bacterium
ATATCAGGTGGGTAAGCTGAAGGCTGAAGTGTATTCATAATATGATTTACACTTAACGGCTTTTCCCTTGAAAGCCTGCTGCCTTCAGTTTAACTACCTGATATATTATCGGGGCGAGAAGGGTGTCTCGCCCCGAAGTGAAAAGGGGTCTTCCTTTTGCTTGTGTTATTGTTAAGGTTAGCGTACCTTATTTCTCGCCCTCACTATTCCCCCTTATCAAAGGGGGTTAGGGGGTTGTGATTATCCAACGATTGGCATAAGGGTGAAGGTCAATGTATTTGTATATTCGCCTTCTGTGTATCTTGCCAAGTTAGCAATACCAAGCTTGAATACGATCAATCTTGGTGCCTTTGTGGACATCTTGACCTCAAAGATATGCTGTGCTTCATTGTGGATGCGAAGCCATGTGGAATAAGCTTTGGTCTCTGTTGAAATTATATGATTCCCCTCATCATCTGTAGCCAAAGGAGACAAATTACCAACAGCACCCATACCATTTCTTGGGTTATCTTCTACACTCAGCTTGTTATTTGCAGTTTTTGTTGATCCTTCAAGCATATCACCTGTACAAGCATTAGCATATGCACCCTCGAAATCATTTATCAGGATGTAAGTCTTTTCTGCCTCGACGGTGATATAGGTATCTTCCAATCTTAAAATGTTCTTCTGAGTTGCTGGCTGTAAACCGTGAACAAACAATGCTGCTCCATCCTGTGCATTGGTGAATATGGTCAATGACAAAGCATCATTTCTCTCTGCAAAGCCCTTACCAATGTCATCGTTGAGATCACTCATTACATTCTCTGAAGCTGTTTCGCTGCCTGTATTGATACTGCTAACATTGTTCACTACTCTGCCAACCATCAAATCTCTTGCATAATCCTCTGGCCCAGGTGTCACTGTCTCTGCCATATCAATACCAACCAACTCAATCAATTGCAAACAATTTAGACCAACTGATGCATCTGATTGCTGCATATCTGCTGCATAGGCTACTCCACCCATCATTGCTACTGCTATTACGCTAACTAATAACTTTTTCATTTTTTTGTCCTCCTAAGACTTTGAATTTTTGTTTGTGGGCAATCACAAGGATTGCTCCTACAATGGGTTACGATCCAGAATTACAACCCCCTGTGCCCCCTTTTTTAAGGGGGAATTAATTGGTCCCCCTTAAAAAAAGGGGGGAATTACACGGAAGGTTGTTTTTAGCATGAACAATTACAGGATTGTCCATACAACTTAAAACCCCAACAAAAACGACAAGCTATTGGAGGAAGACCCCTAATTCATCACCACCTTGGTTATAAACTGTCAGGTTATCAACTATCAATTATTACTGATGGCTGAATACTGAACGATTACTAAGCAGCCAACCCTTCAATCAATCTCATTTGCTCGTTGCTGCCTCACGCAAAAATATAATGCAACTACCGTGCCAGAATGTGGTGAAAATAAATAAGTGTCCAAAATGGAGGGGGAGGCACAGAGGCACAAAGGGGAAAAGGCACAAAGGGGAAAAGGCACAAAGGGACAGAGAATACAACCCCCTAACCCCCTTTTTTAAGGGGGAATAGGGAAACATAGATACTTGCTTGCTTGCTCAATTTGTTACCCTGATTTGAACCATGCCGAAATTTCACATCCTGCCACTGCCAGTGGGTGACAACATACACCTCCCACTTTTTACGGCATGGTTCAAAAATGTTCCTTGACATTCATAACAACTCGTAGTATAATATACTTGACTCGTAGGAGGTGGTATCATGGCTATTATTGCTTTTCCAAGTATCTTGAATGAAAAACTTACTGATGCAGGCACTCAGGCTTTGGTTGACATCTTTGATAAGGTTGAACAACAAAACCAAAAGGCTACACTATTAATTGCTGAGGAACGGTTTGAGAAACGAATGACACAGCTTGATGTAAAAATTGATAGTGTCCGTTCAGATGTGCAGATAGTTAAATCAGAGCTTGAGGCAAAGATTGATGGTGTTCGTTCAGATGTGAAATCACTCAAATCAGAGCTTGAGGCAAAGATTGATGTAAAGATTGACAGTGTCCGTTCAGATGTGAAGTCACTCACATCAGAGCTTGAAGCAAGGATTGAGGCAAAAACCGAGAAGATGCATACAGATATTATCAAGTGGATGTTTATCTTTTGTGTAGGACAGGTTGGAACAATTACCGCTATCTTTTTTGCATTTTCTAAGGTCAGATAGAACACTATTATTTAGGGCACCTCTAAAAACTAAAGTCAAGTCGATGATGGCAAGGCGCAAAGTCGCGAAAAAGCGCAGTTTACATGTGGTAAATGAGCATTTTGAGCGACATTGCAACGCAGCCAGCGCGGCTTCAGTTGAGTTTTTAGAGGTGCCCTTTACTATTTCGGGCATAGTTCAAAAGAGGGTAACACATATTCCTTGATATATCCCCTGCTGGTGGCTTATCCTTATCCACATCTTTGGAGGATAGAATTTTGATGGGAAATACTACAAAACAACAAAGCATGCACCTCAAAATAATTGACGATTGACAATCTTCTCCCTTTTTGTGCGCCTCCTGCTCTTCCTCTGTGCCTCTGTGCCTCTGTGGCGAATTCAATGCAGCACCAAAAAAAGATTGACGATGAGCAGAAAATGTGGTATGATGTTGTTAGAGAAATCAATGGCTGATGAGGAGGGAAAAATCGTGAAGAAACTACCAATAGGAATTCAGACATTTAGCGAAATAATACTTGAAAACTATTGTTATGCAGATAAGACTAAGACAATCTATGAACTTGTAAATCAGGGTAAATACTTCTTCCTATCCCGTCCAAGAAGGTTTGGTAAATCATTATTAATAGACACGATAAAAGAATTGTTTGAAGGCAGGGAAGAGCTTTTTAAGTGCCTATGGATAGAAGATAAATGGGACTTTAGCCATAAATATCCGGTGATAAAGATAGATTTTGGCGAGGGTGTATTTAAGAAGAGGGAAGAGCTAAGAGAGCAAATATTTTTTGTACTAAAAGAAAATCAAAAGAGATTAAATATAGATGGTATCAATCAAACACTAACAAATAGTTATTTTAAGGAGCTCATTACAAAGGCAAAAGAAAAATATGGCGAAAGGGTAGTAGTTTTAATTGATGAGTATGATAAACCAATTCTGGACAACATAGAAACCCCAGAGATTGCCCAACAGATGCGGGAAGAGCTTAAGAATCTGTATTCTGTTCTCAAGTCAGCAGATGCCTGTATCAAGTTTGTCATGCTCACAGGGGTATCTAAATTCTCTAAGGTATCATTATTCTCTGGGTTAAACAACCTATGGGATATAACGCTGGAGGAAAGATTTGCAACTATATGTGGTTACACTCAGAATGATTTAGAGACAGTGTTTGCGGAACACTTTGCAGGTGTAGACTTAGAAAAGGTAAAATTGTGGTATAATGGATATTCATGGCTTGGAGAGGGTGTATACAACCCCTTTGATATACTATTATTCTTAAATAGCTCAGGTAAGGAGTTCAGGAACTATTGGTTTGAGACAGGTTCACCTGCATTCTTAATAAAGTTATTGAAGGACAAGCGGTATTATGTCCCAGACCTTGAAGAGATACGGGCAGGAGAATCATTGATATGTGCCTTTGATGTAGACTTTATTGAGCCTGAAGCATTGTTATTTCAAACAGGATACCTGACGATAAAGGATAAAAAGAACTTAGGTGGTGATATTTGCTTCACACTTTCCTATCCTAACCTTGAGGTCCGAAAAAGCCTGAATGAGTATATTGCCAACTATCTTGTTTTTGATGCTGGAGCACATCAACGGGCAAGGATAAAGATATATGAAGCAATAGAGGAGATGAACTTTGAGTCTTTGAGAAACATATTCTTCAGACTCTTTGCTGCCATACCCTATGAATGGTATGTAAAAAATGAATTGGACAAATATGAAGGATATTATGCGTCAATATTTTATGCAGTCTTTGCCTCACTTGGATACTCCCTGAGAGTAGAAGATTCTACCAATCGTGGCAAGATAGATATGGCAATAATAACCAATAAGGTCGTGATAATATTTGAGTTTAAGGTAATAGACGGTAAAGCTGAGCAAAACACGGCATTAGAGCAGATAAAGAGTAGGAAGTATTATGAGAAATACTTGAATTCAGACAAAGAGATTTATTTAGTAGGAATAGAGTTTTCTAAACAGGAGAGGAATATTACAAGGTTTGATTGGGAAATGGTGGGACGGTTCACCTTTGTTTGAAAGCTTGCGGTTAGTTGAGAGTGCAATATTCCCCCTTAGAAAAGGGGGTTAGGGGGTTGTATTCTGTAGATGATGTCCCCTTGCCCGAAAGGAATCATATGAAAAACGATGAAAGTGAA
>JAZDHC010000126.1:0-14732 GCA_043806395.1 Candidatus Desantisiibacteriota bacterium
TTTCATCGTTTTTCATATGATTCCTTTCGGGCAAGGGGACATCATCTACAGAATACAACCCCCTAACCCCCTTTTCTAAGGGGGAATATTGCACTCTCAACTAACCGCAAGCTTTCAAACAAAGGTGAACCGTCCCAAGATTAAGATATTAAGAGAAAATAGAAAATAAAGAAAAACAGGCATGGTTCAAATCAGGGTAACAAATTGAGCAATCAAGTATCTATGTTTTCCTAATTCCCCCTTAAAAAGGGGGTTAGGGGGTTGTTCTTCTCTGTATCATCTGTGACCCTGCGGTGAACAATTTTAAACCATGCCATTTTTTGCAATAAAATGAGAGGGCTTAGGACTGTATTCATAGAGGGAAAAAAAGGATTTTGGAGTTAATTCTGCTTTCAAGGTCTGATCTCAATCCTCCCCTATTGACTTTGTCAAATGTGTAGGTCTGACACCTTCTCCTTTCCTGACACCTTCTCCTTTCCTGATGAAAAAAGGATTGCGACGGTGGCATAAGAGGGCAGGTGCGAGACCTGCCCCGACGACTTAATGAAAAATGGAGGTAAGAGCTATGAACACTATTGCCCAATGGGAAAAGGAATGGGATAAGTTTTATGTTGATGGAGCGGATGTTATTTGGCATCCGAGTGAGAGTGTTATAAAATTTATAAATTCTACCATAAAAAAGGAAAGCAAAAAAATAGAAAGGGTGCTTGATCTTGGTTGTGGCAATGGTAGGCATATTGTCTATCTTGCTCGAGAGAAATGGAATGTTTGTGGTCTGGATATATCCCAAAAATCACTTGATATTGCTGAGGAATGGTTGGAAAGGGAAGGGCTTCTTGCGGAATTAAAAAAAGGTTGTGCTACTGCCCTCCCGTATCCTGATGAGTATTTTGATGTTGTTATCTGTTTTGGGGTGCTTGATCATCTTCTTTTTGATGATACTGAGACAGCTATTACCGAGATTGACAGGGTTCTTAAGCCTGGAGGACTTGTCTTTTTAAGCCTACGATCCACCAGAGATACAGATTGTGGTCGTGGGGATGAGGTGGAGCATAATACCTTTTTGATTAATGGTGCTGCAGAACAAGGACTTGCTCAACATTTTTTTGATGCTGCGGAAATAAAGGACATGCTTGTTGATTTTTCTTTAAGGTATATGGAATGCGAGGAGCGATTGTACGGTGATTTTCTTTCCTACATCTATTCTCGATGGGTAGTTGTTGCTGAAAAATTACCAGTGATTGCCTGAGTAGTTACCTATGAAGATTAAAATGATTATGGCTATAATTTGTATTATGATTCCTACTGCATGTTATATTTTCCAATCCAATAAGCCTGAACTTCCGGGTACGAATATATCCCATACTATTCCTGTATCGAATAATCATCTCCAACTCCTTATTGATTCTACAGCACTTGATCCACAATCAGGAAAATACATCATTTGTCATGAAAACTTTGACAGGGTGCTGGCGATGATTAAAGGGGCAAGAAGGTGGATATTCGTTGATTTTTTCTTATGGAATGGGTGGCAGGGTAGTATTCCTTCCAATCATCGTCAGCTTTCCGAAGAATTGGCTGAGGCACTTATTCATAAGAAACAGGATTGTCCCAAGATAAACATATTAGTATTAACCGATCCGATTAACAGGATCTATGGGAATATGGAACCTGAGTTTTTTTGCCGTATGAAAGATGCAGGGATTGGGATTGTTTTTACTGATTTGTCTAAGATGAATGATAGCAACCTTATCTATAGTCCACCCATAAACATGCTTGACACCTGTTTTGGAAAGATTCCATGGATAAACAGGCTACTGAATAAATCTTTCCTGCCAAATATTATAGACATTAATGGTAAACAGTTGAGCTTACGACAGGTGGGACGGCTGCTTTTTTTCAAGGCAAACCATCGCAAGGTGATAATTACTGACGGACACCCACAAGGAGGTAGCACCTCTGGCGGAGGTAGTACCTCTGGCAGGGATGTCCCTACTACAGTTGCTGGTGATTGGCAAATGCTGGTGACCAGTTTTAATCCGGCTGATGGTAGTTCAGCCAATTCAAACTGTGGATTGTTTGCCTCTGGAGATATTGCTCTGGCTGCACTTGATGCGGAGCTTTCTTGCGTAGAATGGTCAGCAGTCAATTCCTGTAATATCCTGGGAGATGCAAAACAACTGCTTTCTTTGTTCAGAGAGGCACAACGGAAAGGCACAAAGGCACAAAGCATTCAGGTGTCAGAGAAATTCCACCCCCTACCCCCGCCAGCGGGGGACATACCAAAGGTGCTGCCTTTGAATCCTGCATTGAATAATCCAACCATTGAATGGCTGACAGAAGGGGCTATCCTGAATCGTATCCTTGATATGCTTAATTATGCTGGTCCAGGGGATGAGGTACGGATGGCTATTTTTTACCTTTCTGAGAGAAGGGTAATTCAAGCAATTAAATCCGCAGCAAAAAAAGGGGCAAATATCCGAATAATTATGGATGCTAACCGTGATGCCTTTGGCCACATCAAGATAGGCATACCAAATCGTCCTGTAGCAGCTGAGTTGCTCAAGGTAGAAAATATCGCTATCCGTTGGGCAGATACCCATGGCAAACAATTTCATTCCAAGGCTATCTGTATTGTAAATAAAAATAAGCAAAAATACCAATTTATGTGTGGCTCTGCAAACTGGACAAGACGAAATCTCGCAGACCTTAATCTGGAGGCAAACCTATGTGTGAATAATGCACCGGAGATAGCCTTAAAATTTATTGAATATTTTGACCAAGCATGGTATAATAAAGATGGGCTAAAGCATACCGTTGATTACCTTGAGATTGGTGAAAAGGGATGGCAGCTTTTTTGGAAGACTATTGTTTATCGGTTACAGGAAACAACAGGTGCGGGCACATTTTAGGATTAATGTGTTCCACACATGTTGCACTTCATTTTTGAAACGATGGATTACCTTCCTGTCTTCTTTGCATAAACCATGGCTATTGTTCTATAAACCATGTGTGCCAATTTGGAATAAGGGGCATAAAAGAAGAGGAAGAATACAGAGACAAGATGAATAAAATATATTGGATAGGCAATTGTAGCCATACCCATTAATCTTGTTATTTCGGCAAGTATGCCTGATAGCACTACGACATAAATTACCCCAATAAACAGCCAGTCAAAATAGCTGCCAATGCTTGTCTGTGCCTTGACACTCAATCGGTTGACAACCACTAATGTAATGCCTACCAAAAGGGCTATGGCACTAATATTTCCGATTATCTTTAAGGGCGAGGTTAATGCATATGGTGAATGTTTGCCCATGATATACAGGTAGAATACAGCCAATGCTGTGGTAATGGCAAGCCCGATAAATCCATACAAAACCCCCATATGGGCAATGGCTCTTCCCTTGTTTACCTCGCACTTCCTGAATCTATTGTGTGCCAGAATCTCCAGCTTTACGGAGATAAGGGCTGGGATAATGGACGCAAGGCTGCATTTACCATTGCCTTGACTAATATTCTTCCAAAATCTATATACCCCACCAGCAAACACCATGGCAGCAAACATAAATACAGGAATAAATACCGCATCAATAATGGTATGAGGCATAAGGTGTCCAAATACTATTTCCCCTTCTGGAATGTACAGATGTCCGGTAGCCCCAAGTACAGCCAGAAGAAACAGCACAGGGAAGGCAATAAGAAGCGGTAGATATTTTGCCTGCCCAACCATTGTTGCCAAAAATTCAGGAAAGGCATAATGAGCAATCGTGAGTTTTCTGACTGCTCCAACCACCTCACCAGGTTTTGCTCCTCTGGGACAATATGCCGTACAATCACCACATTGGTGACAAAGCCAGATGTCCGGGTCGCTTACTAATTTATCCTTCAAACCCCACTGAGCATTGATCATCTCCTTCCTTGGGAATGGGCTATCATCTGGTGATAGCTTGCATACAACCGAACATGTGGCACACTGGTAGCATTTCTTGAGTGATTCACCACCGGATGAGATTATTTGTTTGACAACAGTTAAGTCTGGCTTGATTATATCTGCCATTTTTTTGTCCTCCTCAAAAATTAAAATCCCTTAAACGGATTGGGTCCAACCTTCTCCATCGTTTCCATAAATTCACCAAATATCCCGGGAAGCAGAGAGTACTCGTTTATAGACAGCTCAATCATCTTTACCCGTTCAGATTCAAGCCGCAATCTATCCAATGTCTCCTTGACCTTGCTCAATCTAATACTTGCCATCTCACTTCCCTTGACAAAATGACACTGGTAGTCATCCCCATGCTTACAACCTATCAGAATTATGCCATCAATCCCCTTGGACAGGGCATCTGTTATCCAGACAAGGTGTATAGAGCCCAGACACCGCACTGGTATAACCCGAATATAAGGGCTAATGTTGAGCCGTTTTGCTCCAGCCATATCTAAGGCAGGCACAGCATCGTTTTCACACATAAAAACAAGAACCCTTGGTTTTTCCTCATCCTCCTCTGGGACTTCAATTGCCTTCATCATGGATGAGATAATATCAATGGAGTAATCCTTGAAACTGATAATCCTTTCTGGGCAAGCCCCCATACATGTCCCGCATCGTCTGCACCTTGTTGGACTTGGCAATGGGTTAAATTTTTCATCCTCATTAATTGCCCCAAATGGACACTCATCGGTACACCGCTTACATTGAGTACACCTTTGCATAAAGAAATCAGGATAGCTCATATCCCCAACCCTCGGGTGAACAGCTTTGCCCTGACTTGTAAGTTCAATGCACTGAATGGCTTTAAGTGCTGCACCAGTTGCGTCTTCCATACATGCCCCAATATCCATGGGGTGACGGACACAACCTGCGGCATATATCCCTGTGCGTCTTGTCTCATACGGAAAACAGATAAAGTGTGAATCAGGGAAGCCATATCGTAGCTGTGGCAATTCTGGTCCCTGACGATATTCAAGGTTCAGGATGTCTGATGGGATGATGGTACCCGTTGATGCTGTCTCTGCTTGAGATGCTGTCTCTGCATTGCATTGTTCTGACTCGCAGGATGTTGTTTCTCCTCCAGTAGCAATCCCTACACCTGTTGCTGGCACCATGCCTGTTGCAAGTACAACCATATCTGTCTCAACCTGAATGCTTTTCCCCAGAAGTGTATCCTCAACCGTAATAATCAACCTATCCCCAGCCGCAGTCTCAACACCAACAACCTCACCCTTGGTCAAAAATATCCCCTCATCTTCTTGTGCCTTAATATAAAAATCCTCATGCTGTCCCATTGTCCGCATATCTTTGTAAAAGATATAGGCTGCTGCGTTTTCATCCTGTTGTCTGACATACAATGCCTGTTTCAGGGAGGTCATGCAGCAGGAGCTTGAGCAATATGGCAGATGGTTTGGGTCCCGAGAGCCTGCACACTGGATAAAGGCAATATTTTTTGCCTGTTTATTATCAGATGGCCTGAGTATTTTACCATTTTTGGCTAATTCTTCCATCTGGACATTGGTGATCACATTTGGCGATACGCCAAAGCCAAGATGGGTAAGTCTGGTTGCATCATATGGCACAAACCCGGCAGCCAGAACAATTGCCCCAACCCTGAACTCGATCGTCTCACCCTTGTGGTTTAATGTTACGGCAAACAATCCAGGACCACCTGCAATCTTCTCAATCTTTGCAGCGGTATATACCTTGATATTTGAATTTGCCACAATTTCTTTGATCATTGCCTCATGTGGTGGTACTTGAAGGCTATCATAGGGAGGATTCGCAGGAAAGTGTTTGTAAAGCTTGCCTGAGAAGCCACCAAGATTATCCCGTTTTTCCACAAGTATTACCTGTTGACCAGCCTTGCCAGCCTCAATAGCAGCGGTCATACCAGTTACCCCGCCACCAATAACCAGCACAGTCCTGTTTATCTCATCCGTGGGTTTGTATGGATCTAAGAGTTGAGTTTTTTGTGCCTTAACAATACCCATGCGCAAATAATCTTCTGCCATCATCTGGGTATCTTCATTATTTGCCGGCTGACTCCAGACCACATGCTCCCTCAAGTTCACCCGCTCTATAATTTTATCACCATTAAATATAAATATATCCTGATTTGCCCGCAAAGAGCAGGCAGCAATAACAATGGTATTTACCCCTTCAGCCTCACAATCCTTATTAATTATCTCCACCCCGTCACGGCTACAAAGGCAGTCATGTGTTTTACACACAGGCACCTTGTATGTCTTGACAGCTATTGTTGTTAATTTTTCTATATCAAGGCTATCTCCAATCCCACAGCCGCTGCAAATATAAACACCAATTTTTTTATCCATAATTACCCCCGTTTCTGCCCTTCAAATTTATTTTCGAAAAATCTCTTTTGCCATGAATTAATGCAAGTATTGCAATCTTACTGGAGAATATTTCATAAACAAGACGATAGGAATAGATTAACAACTCTCGAACATTAGGCTCACTTATCTCTGGAACGATTCTACCAATTTCAGGAAAGATATTCAATCTTTCTGATTTTTCAACGATTTCAAATGATACCTTTTGAGCATAGAATTTGGAATCCCTTGCAATATAGTCATAAACCGATTTTAAGTCTTGTTTTGCCGGATCAGTCCACTCTACCATGTTTGCATTTCTCTTTTTAATTCTTCAACAGAAATTGTGTTACCCCTTTCTACTGATTCTCTGCCTTTTTTTACCTTATCAATCACATAAAGTTCGTACATAATATCATCAATGGTTACAGAATCAGACAATGTTGAAATTGCTCTAATTGCCTCTTGTTTTAATGTCTCCATGGTCATAACATCTCTCCTCATTTTTATAATCGGCAGAATTTACTCCATCATTGAGTCAACTTAATTCTTCTTCTCACATTCAAGGTGCGATTCTAATTAAACTTTTTTCTCCGTTAAGCAAAGGGTAATTTCATATAACATTCCCGATGTTTGTGAAACCCGAAGAATTTGGATGATCGTAGCGAACCACAAACACCGTGTTATCTGTCGTTACGGGCAATTTTTTTTCTAATTCACAATTCAAGATGCGACACTCTCCTCCCCTATTTTTTTCTGAACTTATCAAAAACACCAACTAAATATGCATAATTTCCTATCACTTTTGCATCACAAACACTGCCACCAAGTTGATTAACAATCTCAATATTCTTACTCTGTTGAGCAAAACCTATATTTGTCCACAAACCAGAAATTATCAGACATATCAACCATAAAATTTTTCTTACCATCATTTTTACCTTCTTTTCCTGTCTGCAATAAGTAGATAACGGTTTGCGGATAAGAAGTTGCCGAAAGGAATTTGGGCGAAGCGAAGCCTTTTATCCGCTGTTAGGCGATAGTTGTGCTGTTTTTTCAGACTGATGACGATTTTTTAATCACCGCTTGGTTTTTCTCCATATTGTTCCACTTAATGCAATATGATCCCAATCACTTGATATGGGTTTTCCTTCATAGTAAAACTTCACTCCATCAATCCAGTTACCTTTGTAATCCTCTTGAAGAAAAGTTTTGGTTAATGTTAATGTTGTAAATCCGCCTCCTGTTGAACCTTGAAAGTAACCACCACGCCAGGTAAACGCCTCTGGATAATTTAATTCGTTTAATTCAATAATGGCAATTTTTTTATTATTGTAGCTTTTTATGCCTAAAACATTAATGGGATGATATTGAAATTCAAATCTTGATAGTCTATCGGCAAGAAGTTTAAGTTTTTCCAATAAAGGAAAATTCTTAGGAACTGCCACATAGAAATTTATTTCCTCATGGTTTGCCCCTTTATCGCTACCATAGACTTTGAAGAAATCCTCTAACACTTGCTGATTTCTTGCTGTTTTTGATTCCTGCCACCAATAAACTCCAACACCAACAACTAATGCGGTAATGAATATAGCGGTAATTATCCAAATATTCTTGGATAATTTGATTGTTTTATTCATTTGTTGGTTCATATGTTTTGTCTTTTTCTCCTTCTCTTGTGGTCTCCTTCTTTCGTCAGTAAGATGCTTCAGATTTGGAATGGTAATTGGCATAATGTACTTCTCGTATCGTCTATGGAGATTATCCCCTCACCACACTCTGAATCGCCTTCAAGCTGCAACCAGTAGCATCCTGCACCGATGAAGAAACATCTGCCGGCTTTCTGGCTACACCAGCCGCATAAATCCCATTTGTCTGATTAATAAATCCGTTTTCATCCACATTAACACTTGTAGATCCCTTCATGGTTGGCTGCATACCGCAAGCCAAAACCACCATGTCAACGGTTACCCGACTCTTCATCCCAGACAATATATCCTCAGCTACAACAGTCAAACCATCCCCATTTTGTTCAATGGAAGCTGCTTTACCCTTGATAAGATGAACCCTTTCATCACCCTTGACTTTGGTGTAAAATTCCTCATATTTGCCCGGGGTTCGCACATCAATGTAAAACATGTAGGCTTCAGAGTCAGGAATATTTTCTCGCACATAGGTAATCTGTTTTAATGATGCCAGACAACACACAGCCGAGCAATACGGCAGGTGATTTTCATCCCGTGAGCCGGCACATTGGACAAAGGCTACCTTTTTTGGCTCCTTTTGATCTGATGGACGGATGATCTTGCCCTGGGTTGGACCATTTTGGGCAGCGAGTCGTTCCATCATCATGTTGGTGATAACATCTTTATATTTGCCAAAGCCGAGGTTGTCAATTTTTGAGGCGTCATAGGGCTGCCAGCCAGTAGCCACAACGATTGAAGCAACGGTCAACTTGATTGTTTCAGGCTGCATATCCAGATTAATTGCCCCATACTTACAAGCATCAACGCATGCCCCACATTTTGTACAGGCTTTTGTATCAACAACATACCGATAGGGGAAGGCAAGCTCATGCGGCAGATACACAGCTTTTGTGGTGCTTAACCCAAGATTGAAATCGTCCTTTCGCTCGATCGGGCATACCTTAGAACATTCACTGCATGCAGTGCATTTCTGTGTCACAAATCGTGGATTGATTTGTAGGGTAACTGTGTAATCCCCCTCCTGACCGCTAATATTTTCCACCTCTACCATCGTATAGTGTTTAATCTTATTATTTGTCCTGATACGCCTCAGGTTTATCTCCATCCCACAGTATGGTGGACAGAGCTTTGGAAAATAGCGATTCATCTGGACAACCCTGCCACCAAGGTATGGGTTCTTCTCTACAAGGATAACATTGTACCCTGTTTCAGCAGCCTCAACAGCAGTGGTTATACCACTGATTCCTGCACCAATAATTAAAATATCTTGCGACATTAATCACACCTCCGTCGTGTATTAAATGTTTGCCATTCGTCACTATGCGATATATTCATCACTTACTGACCAATAGCCACATGTGTTAAAGAGAAGAACAACCCCCTGCCCCCCTTTTTTAAGGGGGAATACACACAAAGGGCGGGGGAAATACCCCCGCCCCAAGCATCATCCCCTTACTTAGACACCAAATCCTTATGTGCCTTCTTAAAGGCTGACCACTGACCTGTTTTTGGATCCATCTTGGAATTGACAAAGCATTTCCAATTAGTATCATCAATCAAATCACAGTCAGACCTGTAGTAGAAGCCAGGATACCTTGACTCCTCTCTGAACATGATATGACGGAGATGTGCCTCTGCCGTCCATATACGATGGGAGTTTTCCCAACATCTCATCAACTCATGAAGATCTTTTGCAGCCATCTTCATAGAGTCTTCCTTAAGCATGTCAAGAAGCTCCATTGCCTTGGTTATCATAACCTTACTGGTGATATAATTTGTTCCACAACCACCGCCGTACTCATCCATAATCTTATTGAGCCTGAACAACAACATTCTTGGCTTAATATAGTTTGGATTAATCTCAGGGTCAACAGAGTAACCCTTATGGGTTTCATAGTTATGGAATGGCATATAGATCTCATCAGCCAATACCCTTGGATCAGCAGTAATTGTCGGGGCAATGTTATTGTCCATGATAAATCTTACTGCGTCTTTGCCTGCAAGCCTTCCCTCAGCAAATGAACCTGATGAAAACTTATGACCTGATGCACCTACGCCGTCACCAGCAGTGAACAGACCATTAACAGTTGTCATTCGGTTATAACCCCAACTCCATTCTGCAGGGGAAAGATCCTCTGGCCCACTGACCCAGAGACCACAGCAGCCTGAATGAGAACCCAAAAGATATGGTTCAGTTGGCATCAGCTCTGAACCCTTTGTCTCCGGGGTAATATTCATTCCAGCCCAGAAGCCTGCCTGACCACAGCACATATCAAGGAAGTCTTCCCATGCCTCAGACTCAAGCTCCTTGCATTTCTTCTTATCATTGCCATAAGACTCAAAGAGATTTTTCATTGCAGTTGGTGTATCCATGTAAATAGGACCCCTTCCCTCACGAATCTCTTTAAGCATCTGATGGTTTCTTAAGCATGTTGGTGTAACCTTAGAGTTTCCATAAGGCAAATAATCCTGAAGCAATGCTGCATTTTTAACACAGTAATCCTCACCTAAGGCATTGATTGCCTTTGCCTTAAACAACAAGAACCATGCACCAACCGGTCCTGCCCCATCCTTAAATCTTGCTGGTACAAAGCGGTTTTCCATCATGGTAAGTTCTGCACCAACCTGAGCTGCCATAGTATATGTCGAACCAGCATTCCAGATAGGATACCATGCCCTACCCATACCCTCACCGGTTGACTGTCTTGGTCTAAAGATATTGACCGCACCGCCGCAAGCCATCATAACAGCCTTTGCTTTGAAGATGTATATCTTATTTTCTCTTACGCTGAACCCAATTGCACCAGACACCTTATTATCCTGCTTTTCATCCAGCAACAATCTAATGATAAAAACCCTTTCATAGATATTATCCATGCCAATGGAAGCCTTAGCAGCCTCAGCCACAATGGTTTTATAGGACTCACCATTGATCATTACCTGCCATTTTCCGCTTCTGACCGGTTTGCCGCCCTCTTCCAGAGTTTTGTCTTCATCTCCATGTTGTTTCCATACAGGCAATCCCCATTCCTCAAATCTATGAACACTATCATCCACATGTCTACCAACATCATAGATAAGGTCATCACGAACAATACCCATCAAGTCGTTTGAAACCATGCGAACATAATCCTCAGGTGTATTATCCCCAAGATAGGTATTAATGGCTGAAAGTCCCTGTGCCACAGCACCGCTTCTTTCCATAGCCGCTTTATCTACCAGAGTAATCTTCATACCCTCTGGAGCCCATTTCTTTGCTTCATATGCGGCACCACAAGCAGCCATACCGCCACCAATAATCAAAAGATCCGTATCTATCTGGACAATCTGTGGATCCTTACAAAAATGAGAAGTTTCTTGAGTTGCAACAGACATTTATTTCCTCCTTCTAATATTTTTTACCTTGCCATTACATTGTAGGGGCAAACCTATGTGTTTGCCCTGTATTGTGACCGCAAGGTCATAGGTGTTTTACTTTGCCATTACAGGGAGTGTTTTCCCTAATTCGGTAAAGAGATTGTTCGTCTTAAAGTCAGCCGCTGTTGGCTGTGGTTTCCCTTCATAAGGCTTAATAGAGCCTTCGGCAGTGGTACGAATAGGGAACTTAAACCTCTTGATACTGCCATCTCTGAACTGTATTGTCCACATAATAGAATCTGTTCCCCTCATTGGGAGAACCTTTCCACCCATAGGAACAATGTCTGCATAGGCTCTGATCTCTACTGCCTGCTGGGGACATATCTTGGCACATGAATAACATTCCCAACACTGATCAGGTTCCTGATTAAACCCCTTGGTCTTTTCCTCATTCAATCTCATCAGATCGTTTGGACAAATGTACTGACATGCAGTCTTATCCTGTCCCTTGCAGCCGTCACATTTTTCTGCAATTACAAAACTTGGCATACGAAACCTCCTTTTAATATGTAAGCTATCAGCATTCAGCTGTCAGCTTTTGGAAGAATTAACCTACCTCCTTTTCTTTATTTCTCCCCAAACACATGCTTGTGGAGCTTGATTTCAACCTTTTCATCTAACCCTGCATAATATTCCTTTAATACCTCCAGCACCTCAGGTCTACTGAAATGGTCAGGAATCGGTTGATTTTCAGATAACATCTTTCGGAGCATTGTTCCACTCAGGTTTACCCTGGAACTCACATCATGAGGGCAGGTCTTTGTAGAAGCCATGCCATCACATTTAGTGCAATAGAATGTCAAATCAATCTTAAGTGGACTAATCAAGAGACCATTCTGCGGTACTTCATCAAAAATGCGTTGTGCATCATATGGTCCATAATAATCTCCCACACCTGCATGATCCCTACCAATCAAAAGATGACTACAGCCATAATTTTGTCTGAAAACACCATGAAGCAGAGCCTCTCTTGGACCCCCATAACGCATCTCCATGGGATAAACCCCTTGAATACAGGTGTCTTTTACAAAATAATTCTCAACCAATGTGTCAACTGCCTTTACTCTGGTCTCTGCCGGAATATCCCCTTCTTTGAGTTTACCAACCAATTGGTGGATAAGCAAGCCATCGCA
Source organism: Candidatus Desantisiibacteriota bacterium (assembly GCA_043806395.1). Lineage (GTDB taxonomy): Bacteria > UBA9089 > CG2-30-40-21 > CG2-30-40-21 > CG2-30-40-21 > CG2-30-40-21. The sequence goes on from JAZDHC010000126.1 coordinate 12,584, forward strand.
AATCTCAACAGCTATTTTTGCCAGATGCTCATGGGCACGATGCATGGGGTTTCTAAGTTGCAGAGCAGCTACCGTGTTCCAGCCTTTTTCCTGAAAAAGTGCCCGTGTCTGCTCTGGACGCATATATTTAACTCCATACTCCTCTGGATAATGGAGTTCGCTGAATACCTTTACCGGTCCGGCAATATTTACCTCTTCCTGAGACATAATCTTGTGGACACCGGGGTGTGCCTGATCAGTTGTTCTAAACACCTGCTGGCACTCATGTTCCTTATCGATGGCATACTTTTCCATCACCTTCATTGTGCCCATCAATTCGCTGGTTTCCTCATCAATCAAGGCAACCTCTTCACCAATTGTCAGGCTGTCTGCCTGTCCCTTAGTGGTTGATAGGGTAATGGGAATAGGCCAAAAAACACCATTCGACAACAACATCTTATCACAAACACCCTTCCAATCAGCATAACCCATAAACCCTTCCAATGGCGTAAAGGCACCAATACCCATCATAATCAGGTCAGATGTTTCACGGGAACCCATCTTTATCTGGGTTAACCCCTTAGCCTTTTCCCTCTCATTTTTAAGCTCATCACCATGAAGCAGTAATGGCTTTAATTCCCCACCTCCATGTGGGGCAATCAATTTTGACATACACATTCCTCCTTTATAAAAAATAATAGGGGCGGTTTATACCCCCCCTATATTATTCTTATTAAAATCTGGCAGCTCCCATATGCCCACCCCGTTGGTACAGGGAACGAAACCCCTCCTGAGCCTTTTTCACATTCTTCATGAGTTGTTCCATAAACAAAATGGCTGCATCCCTATTCTCATCCTCACAAATACTTGCTATCTGCATAATCTCTTCTGGAGAAAACAATATACTTGTTTCTTTCATTTCTAATGGCATCTGATTTCTCTCCAAATATGTAAGACCATAATAATATCACAAAAGCCCTCATATGTCAAATTATAAAATTTTATATGGGGATAACTTTTTTATATGCCTTGTGAGGGGGAGGTGCCTTTAATTCAATTGTATCCTGAATTTGACAATTGCCCAATCATTTTTTTCGCCCTGCTCTTCTGATAACTCCTCAAATCTCCATTTGTACACAGCACTACAGGCTAAACTGTCAATTTCTGAATAGCCAAAGGTTTTGATTATTTCTACCCTGTCTATGGAACCATCTGTCGATACCCAGAATTTCAGGGCACCACTCATACTTATCCCTTTTTCCTCAACCCATTCAGGTAGCTTAAACATTGGCCTATGTTTTACCCTTCGATTTTCCATGCCTATAATCTGGACAGAAGAACCCTTTGCTGGAAGGAATGGAAGAGGGGAAGATGGAACAATAGCTGATGGGTACTTTTCCCTTATTATTTCTTTTGGTGCCTCCAAATGAGCTACTGGAAGAGATATTTCAGGTTTTTCTTCAATTCTAACCCTATCGGTTGGCGGACTAACAAAAATGGGTCGTGGGGTATCCACCTTTATTGGTTTCTCTATTATTTGTTTGGTTCTGTATGGTTCTTGATAATTCTGCTTGACCTGTATTGTTTGCGGAATAATAGTTTTTGTTTCTATCCTGACCCTCTTTGGTTTTATTGGTTCAATCTTAGGTGGCAGTATTGGTTGCTCTTGTACATTAAACTGAGGAAGCTCTATCAGGTTAACCTCTATCAATCTTTGAATCTGTTTGGGTGGCTTGATGACAATAAACCAGCAGATCAAAGCTATAATCATATGGATGCTTAGTGAGGCTATTAATGGTCGATTGAGTGTCCTTGATTTAGTCACTTTTCTTCTCTCCATGGTACTATTACTACTCAAGCTATTTAGGCTGTAGGCTATTAGTTTTTCAGACAGATTACATCAGTAAATTGTAACTACTCAGATAAAGGAATTTGCCACAAAGAAACAGAAGAATTAACAGCAATCAGGAAAAAGAAACCATACTCTTTAGCCACGAATTACACGAATGAACACGAATGAGAAAAGAAAAATGGTTCTATCACGATTTGTGTGGGTAAATAAGAGATAGGTTTATCGCTTTCATTCCACACCAGAGTATGTCATCTGGAGGTATTTCTACTTCCATGTGCGGGGGTTAAATGTATACTTTGGAGTGGTTAAAGCGATAAA
>JAZDHC010000127.1:0-5129 GCA_043806395.1 Candidatus Desantisiibacteriota bacterium
ATTTTATATTATACTATATCCTTGGAATAATTGCAAGCTTTTTTTTTAGTTTATTAATATTTTTTGTAACTACTCCTCCTTAGTAACCGTACCCCTTATCACCCTTATCTTCAATTTTTCCTCAATATCCCTTGCACTCTGATCAATGTTAACACATTTAGGTGGCTTATAACAGCAGGAAGCAAGCATAATCACATCCACCTTGAGGTCATTCTTCATGATCTCTGCCTTTTCAAACCTGCCCTTACCTGGACAACCATTGCATGAGCAAAATGAGACAATTACTGGATCTTCCAGATCACTGAATGCACCTTTTTTATTCATGCAAGCCAAAAAGCAACTTACATGTGAGCTATGTCTTGGACAGCCCATATCCCATCGTAATTTACAACTAATAATACCAACCTTTGTCATTGTATTGCCTCCCTATAATATGGCTGAGTAATTCAAGGTGTAAATTATAACATAAATCAACTGATGCTGTCAATCAAAAAAATAATAGTAGACAAATTGCAGAATAAGTTGTATAATTTAATCAAGAAAAAGTGATGAAATAAACCTGAAAATTAACAACCTCTGGCAAAGGATGACATTGTAGGGTAATCTGTTACTGTGTTGCTTCACCATGAATCGTAAATTTTCATTCAATGATTAAGCTACTCCCAGCATTCGTGAAGACAGGCTTTTTCTGATGGTCAAAACTGAGGTCAGATATTGAATATTGAATTCACAATATTTCGGTCTTAATTTTTCTTGAGGAGGTTTTATCATGAGCATATTAATAAAAACAGTACGAGTCTTTGGTTTTAGAGGACTACAAAATATAGAAGTTGAACTTGAACCATTAACTGTATTAACAGGAATAAACAACTCAGGTAAAACTTCATTTTTAAAAGCATTGCAAATTGCTTTAGGAAACAGTCAATTTATTTCGCAGGATGATTTTTATATTTCTGATAATTTAGGTTCAAAATCAATAATTGTGGATATAAAAATAATACCAATGGATAAAGATGGAAAATATGCAGAAAAATTTTCTGAGGATTGGGAAATTTTTTTTGGAGTAGAAAAAATTAAAACGGATTCAGAAGGAAATCATTTTATACCGTTAAGAACTATTGTAAGCGTTGACCTTATTAATAACAGTTATAAAACAAAGCATTACATACTTCAAGATTGGCCTGTTTTTAACAATGATAATAAATATTGGTTTCAAGCAGGTAATGGGCTTGAAAAATCATTTTTCTATCCTGATGAACTTCCTTTCTTCTACATGGATGCGCAAAGAGATATTCTTGAAGATATTAAGCTCAAATCATCCTATCTTGGAAGAATGATTTCAAAGATAAAATATGAACCAAAGGATAGGGAAGAAATCGAAGAACAAATTAAAAAACTTAATGAAAAAGCCATCAGTAGCAGTGATATTTTATCTAATATTAAAACCACATTAAAAGAACTGAATTCTGCAATGGACACAGCAACCGAAGGTGTTGAAATAACCCCATTTACAAAGAAAGTTCGTGACTTAAATAAAGGTCTTTCTATTTACTACGCCGATAAAAAAGATAGCTTCTCAATGGAATATCATGGGATGGGAACCCGTAGCTGGTCTTCCTTGCTGACATTAAAATCATTTGTTACACTTTCAAGTAAAAACGCAGAAGCAAACAGCAAAACACCTTTTTTCCCAATTATAGCATTAGAGGAACCTGAAGCCCATCTGCACCCTAATGCACAGAAAAAATTATACAGCCAGATAGCCGGAATCAAAGGGCAAAAAATAATATCAACACATTCTCCTTACATAGTAGCATCAGCAAGATTAAATCAAATCAGAAATTTTTATAAAGGTGATGATAATGTTTCTTGTGGTAAAATTAATGTGGGCTTACTTTCTTCTGAAGATATAAGAAAAATTGAAAGATATGTTATAAATACCCGGGGTGAATTATTCTTTTCAAAAATTATTGTTTTTGCCGAAGGAGAAACAGAAGAGCAGGCTTTGCCTATATTAGCTGAACACTATTTCAAGAAAACACCTGTAGAGATGGGGATTAATTTTGTAGGTGTTGATGGTTATAACAATTATCTTCCATTCTTACGAGTAGCAGAAAATTTGAAAATTCCCTGGTTTATTTTTAGTGATGGTGAAGAAGAGGCAATAAAGAGTGTTAAGAATCAATATAGAGACTGTCAATCAAGTAAAGAAGAAACAGATGTAATAGTTTTTCTTGATAAAGGTAATAATTTTGAAGGGCAATTATTAAAAGATGGATTTATTGATGAGTTTAAAGAGGCTGTTAAGCAGATTGAAAAGTATGACAATGAAGAAAACAAAGAAGCAAAAACAAAAAAAATTGAGGGATATGATGAAGAAAAACTTTACATCACTATAAAAAAGAGGAAAACTCAATTCGGACCTGTTATCGCAGAGGTAATAATTGAAAGTGGAAAAGAATTGCCACCAAAGATTATAGAATTGTTCGAAAAGATAGAAGTCCTTATGAATAGGAGGGATAACCAATGTCAGACAAAATAAATCTATCCCCTGATCAAGAGAAAATTGTTTATTATAACAATGGAGCTATCCTTGTAAAAGCCAGTGCAGGAAGCGGTAAAACAAGGGTGCTTACAGAACGAATTAAATTTTTAATGGACAAAACAAAACGAAGAATACTTGCTATTACATTTACCAATAAAGCTGGCGAAGAAATAAAAAATCGACTTAGTAATATCTCTGAATTAAAAAATCGCTTGTTTGTAGGAACATTTCACGGTTTTTGTGAGCAGGTGCTTCAAAATCATGGAAAATCAATAGGTTTTGCAATAATGCCACATATTTTTGAAGATGAGGCTGATAGGTTGAAACTTATTGAGCAAGCTATTGAATTAACACCTTCATATTATGCTGATTATAAGCAGCTTAATGCAAAGAGTCAAAAGGAATTTAGATATAAAGCTTTGAATTTCATTTCAGAAGCTAAACGAGAACTGCTTTCAGAAGAAAAGATTTATGAAGAAACAAAAAATAATGATATTGTCCTTCTTTATAAAACATATCAGGATATTCTACTATCTCAAAATGCGATAGATTTTGATGACCTTTTCTTATTAACATATAAACTCTTCACAGAACAAACCTCAATTGCGGCTTTATATCGTAGAACTTATGAATATATCTGTATTGATGAAGCCCAGGATTTGAATAATGCACAATATCAGTTGTTAAGAGCTTTGACAAATGGAGAACATAACAATGTTATGATGGTAGGTGATCCTAATCAGTCAATTTTTGCTTTTAATGGTTCATCTTCTGATTTTATGTCAAAATATTTTGTTGAGGATTTTAAGCCAACAATTTATGAGTTAAAAGAAAATTATCGTTCATCACAGAGTGTCTTGCGGATTGCAGAAAAAATTATACCTGATTCAAATGATCTAATAAATACGGTGAAAGAAGGCATATTTGAAATACATTCTATAAAAAATGAAGAAGAAGAAGCAAATTGGATATATGGAAAAATTAAAGAACTAATTGAGCTAAAAAACCATAAAGATATTGAAGGTGATATTACTTACGAAAAAATAGCTGTACTGGCAAGAAATAAGTATGTATTTAATCACATTGAAAAACTCTTTAAAGAGAAGAATATCCCTTTTTATTATAAAATTACACCGGGTGCTATTCAATTTGAGTCTAATACTATGAAAATATTTGACATGGCTCTTCGTGTGAAACTCAATTCTCAAGATACTTTTCACTGGCAAAGATTATGTGAATTATTACAACTTCCGCATACAAAAATTATTGACCTAAATCAATTACAGCAAGTGTCAGAAATAAATGATATTGACAAAAAAATCATAGAAATTGCAATTGATTTAGACAATGAAGGTAGCAATCTAAAAACATTATTTGAAAAGTATAAAAAGGATGTAATTAATGACAATGACAATGAAAGAAAGATGATATTAGACGATATAGAAGAACTTTTAATACATTGGTTTAATTATGCGAAAAAAACGGAGAATAAATCACTTCATTACTTCAAAAATGCTATGGCTCTTGGTCAAACACATCCATTGAGTCAATCTGAAGGTATAACTTTAAGCACTGTTCACACCATGAAAGGCCAAGAATATGACATTGTTTTTCTCATGGGGATGGACGATGAAACCTTTCCCGATTATCGGGCAATAAGAAGTCGTGGAGTTGAATTGACTCAAGAAAAGAATAATCTATATGTTGCTATTACCAGAGCAAAGAGATTTTTATATGTGACTTGGCCGAAACAACGATTAATGCCATGGGGAGACTATAAGGATAGAAAGATCTCCAGATTTCTTGAAGACATTAATGGAAAGGTTACGCCATAACCATTGATAGTCTTTGATAAAATAGGAACAGACACGAATAGTACCAACTTTTGTGTTGTTTTGAACGGAATCATAATTTTCTTCCATTTGGTTTAGATCCGGTGAAACGGAAGCAGGCTCTGCTGAGGAGCAATCTGCCATGAGAGGCATGGTTCAAAAGAGGAGAAAATTCACCCTCTAACCCTTGCTATCTAAAGACATTGGAGACTCCTGCTGGAGTTTACCCTTGCGAATGCAGTGGCAGGAGTGACATTTGTACCATAACCCTTGCCAGTGAGAGACATTGTTTTTTCTGCGAACTCTGCGTCTTTGCGGTAAACTATAGCTTTTGTCAGCGGAAGACGCTGCGACTCTTGTGGTCGCATACTGGTTTTTCCCTCGATAATTGCCTCATTACCATGGTTCAAAGCTATTCACCACAAAAGGCTACAAAATAAAAATCCCTTGCTTTTTCTATTGTCTTATGTTATAATTCAGGTAGATAGGCTGTAGGTGTTTAGACTGTAGGGTAGAGAAAAGCATATACACAGAATTATTGATGCAATTCGCGTCTTTCAAGCTAACAGTCTATAGCCTAACCACCTGAGTAGTTACGACATAGTACAAAAAATAAAGGATGGTGAAAAATATTGAAAGAATTAATAAATCTTGAGAATTTTCCAATTAATGTAAAAGAATCTGTTGCCCCTTATGCCTCTGAGCTACTCCGAATCTATCAGAACAACCTGAAAAGCATCGTGGTTTATGGA
>JAZDHC010000128.1:0-5902 GCA_043806395.1 Candidatus Desantisiibacteriota bacterium
TGTACACCAAGAGTCACTCAAGACGCTTGGCTGGCAAGGCGTGAGAAGCGAGCATACTACTGTATGATTGCTTCGAACAACGAAGCCAGTCAAGATGTATCGGTGACACGACTGTACAAGTTATTTTTTCTCAAGCCCTAAGAATTGAAGAGGAGAATGATTGTGACATTTGAGGTTTATGTGCATAATGATACGGCAGATACTACACAGACACAAATTACGAATACGGTTTGTACTACAAAAAGCAACTTTTTGGCAACAAATTCAAAGGAAAGGGTTCAATCATGTATTGATGCCTGTAATGAAAGAAATGCTGTTGATGTGGTAGCTCTTGATATTTCAGGATTAACCACGATTGCTGATTATTTTATTATTTGTTCAGGGACATCAGAGATTCAGATGCGAGCTGTAGCTGAAGCCGTTGAGGATGTTTTTGATAAGGAAAAACTTCCATGCCGCCGTGAAGGGACGGGCAAATGGCTACTGGTAGATGGTGGGGATATAATTATACACATTTTTCATGAAGATACCAGAAGATTTTATGAGCTTGAAAAGCTATGGGCAGATGCAAAACAGGTAAGTGTTCAGGTTGTTTAGGCTATAAACTGTTAGACTGTAGGTTCAGAAGATGCAGATAACTCTGTTGTCTCTGTTTTTTACCTATAGCCTAATAGTCTACAGCCTATTTACCTGAACTGTGACATATGGGGGATTAGCTCAGTTGGTAGAGCGATTGCATGGCATGCAATAGGTCAGGGGTTCGAGTCCCCTATCCTCCACCATTTTCAGCTTTGTTGGGATAAAAAATGGAATTCGTTGTGGTGTTAATTACTGCCCCACAGGCAGAGGCTAAAGAATTGGCAAGGATTCTGGTTGGCGAAAAATTGGCTGCATGTGCCAATATCATTGATACAATTTCCTCTATCTATTGGTGGGAAGGGAAGATTCAGGATGATAAAGAAAGCTTGCTTATCTTAAAAACCAGAAATGATCTGGTAGATACATTGATAGCAAGAACCAAACAGATTCATTCTTATGCTGTGCCAGAAATAATTGCCTTGCCTATTATCAGGGGAAATCAGGATTACTTGAATTGGATTGATGAATCAACTACTCAGGTAGATAGGCTGTAGGCTATTAGACTGTAGGGCATCAGAAACAGAAATAACGGAGTTATCTGACGCAAATCTGCATCTTCTGAGCCTATAGCCTAAATAACTGAACAATTGAGATAGAGGAGGGGTTTGAATGTTATTTACCATTTTGGAAGTCTTTTTTACTTTAGCCGGCATCTTTGGCTTAGTTATGGCTATTATTCTTATCGTTATGGAGGCTAAGAGAAGAAAGGAATATAAATTCATACGAGCAGAGGATACAAAGACTATTTCTCAACTCACCAGAGAGAAAGAAAACCTGAGAGAGGAGATTATTGGAAAATTGGCATCCTTAACCAATAAGGAAGAGCAAAGAGGGGATCTGCTATTAAATATTTTGAAACGCCTTGAAGAAGAAGAAAAGGGTCGTGAAGGCGACTTGATGAATTGGCTGGAGTTTAAGGCAAAGAAATGGCATGAACAGATAGATGAGAGGGTTTCTGAACGCCTTTCTAAATATCAACAGGACATAGCTGCCTTGAATAAAAAAGTCTCATTTATGGAGGGGAGAATAGAGAACTTGGAGACGAAATTAAAGGAAAAGGAAGAGGTGCCACCGCAGGCTTAGGGGATAGTGATAGGGTAATCGGTAATAAGGTGTAGTGTCTCGTCAACCTTAAATTGACGCAATGGTAGTAATTCTCATTTTGATATTTTTCACCGCAGAGGCGCAAAGTCGCAGAGAAGAAATGCTGAGTGAAGCGTATAAAAATTCTCTGCGACTCTGCGACTCTGCGGTTCATAATGAGAATTGCTGCCTACCGACAATTAAGAGTTGACACGACATTAGCTTGAAATTGCTACCTTTATTTATTGACGCTGTCTAACGGAGTATTCGATGGTGTCATCCCGAAGGAGTACTCGATGGAGGGATCTTATCTTTAAAGATTTCTCACAGTAGTTCGAAATGACAAAGAGACGAAAAGTAAATGTGTTTAGAATAACAATATCTGAGTAGTTACAATTTTTTTCGGTTAGTTTCTTGACTTTTGATGAATATTGTGGTAAACTGATTGTATAATGTGAAACATATCACAATTACAAGGAGGTAAATTATGGAATATTCAGTGTGTCCTGACGGCAGAGGTTTTGCCTTGCCAACTTCTGAGGAGTATACGCAGGAGTATGTGAGGCTAAAAGAGATTGCTGACAGAAAACGAAAAGAGGGCTATGAGATTGTGGTTGTGGTTGGCGTTGGGTTTGTGGGTGCAGTTATGGCCGGGGTGGTGGCAGATAGTGTGGATAAAAACACTGGAAAGCCAGGTAAGTTTGTTATTGGAATGCAACGCCCATCAATTCGGTCATTCTGGAAGATACATTATCTCAACGAGGGCATATCCCCAGTTAAGGCAGAGGATCCAGAAGTGGAGGAAATAATTCAACGGTGCGTTAAGGAAAAGGAAAATCTTATAGCCACCTACACCTCTTTTGCCCTTACGCTGGCTGATGTGGTGGTGGTGGATGTGCAGTGTGACTATGTCAAAGAATCCCTTGGTGACCTGTCTACTGGTCATGCAGATATGGATGCCTTGAAAAAATCAATTCAGGTTATTGGGCAGAAAATCCCGGCTGAGGCTCTGGTTTTGATTGAGACTACCGTTGCCCCGGGTACAACTGAGTTTGTTGCCTATCCTATTCTGCAGGAAGAGTTCAAAAATCGTGGTATAATGACGGAGCCATTACTTGCCCATTCCTATGAACGGGTAATGCCTGGAAGGGAATATGTCCGATCAATTCGTGACTTTTGGCGGGTATGCAGTGGGGTAGGTGCGGAGAGTCGGAGGAGGGTAACTAAATTCCTGACCGAGGTATTGAATACTGAAAAATACCCATTAACGGTTCTGGATAGACCCATTGAATCCGAGACTGCTAAGATAGTGGAAAACAGCTATCGGGCAACCACACTGGCATTTCTTGATGAATGGAGCCTGTTTGCCGAGAAAAATGGGATAGATTTAACCAAGGTTGTTAATGCCATTAAGGTCAGACCAACCCATAACAATATCATCTTCCCAGGTCCTGGTATTGGCGGTTATTGTCTGCCAAAGGATGGGGCACTTGGGGCATGGGCTTATAATAATATTCTTGGATTTGATGATAAAATATTCAAGATAACCACTATGGCTATAAACATCAATGATACCCGTAGCCTTCATGTAGCCGAGCTTGTTAAGGATGCACTGGGGGAGATGAATAAGACAGTTGAGGGTGCTAATATCCTTTTAATGGGTGCCTCCTATCGCAAGGATGTTGGAGATACACGATACAGCGGCTCAGAGATTATTGTTCGTAAACTCACAGAATTAGGGGCAACCGTATTGGTGCATGATCCCTATGTTTCGCATTGGTGGGAGATTGAAAAACAGGATACCTATCCTGCACCCGGTCATTCATGGTCGCGATTCTTCCAGAATCAGGATGGATTAAAAGACTTCAAGATGCAACAAAATCTGAGTGATAGCCTTAAGGGTGTTGATTGTGTAATATTTGCTGTTCCACATGAGGAATATCTTCAGATCAAGCCAGATAACCTGATAAAGATGGTGGGTAAATCTGTGGCTATTGTTGATTGTTTTGGTATTCTTTCGGATGTCAGGATCAAGGAATATCTAAGATTAGGGTGTAGCCTCAAGGCACTTGGACGGGGGCATATCGCGCGACTAAAGCAAGAAGATGAGTTGGACAGATGTTCTTAGACTCATTGCGATTAAAAAACTTTCGCAACATAAAGGAAACAGAAATACAGTTTAACCCCAGGGTAAACATTATCCTGGGGCAAAATGGGCAGGGAAAAACAAACCTGCTGGAGGCAATATATTTTCTTGGTATTGCCCGATCCTTTCGTACCTCTCATGATCCTGCTTTAATCACTTGGGAGGGTGATGGATTTTTACTGTCTGGTGTAGCAGTTAAGCAACACATTCAGGACAAAATAGATGTGATCTTTGAGGGTACGAAAAGGGTGAGGATAAACAACAAGTTTTTGCCTCGAATTATTGACCTGATTGGACATCTCCTCGTAAGCGTTTTTTTCCCGGAGGATTTACACCTGATAAAGGGTACGCCAGACCTCAGAAGACGATTTCTTGACATTCTCCTTTCACAATCAAACCCACAGTATCTTTATCACCTTCAGCAATATCAGCGAATACTCAAACAACGCAATGAGATGCTCTGGCAATTGAAGATGGGTATGAGTGATGTGCCAGTGGATATGTTGGCAATATGGGACACTCAGATGCAATCAGCTGCCACCCAGATTATTAAGGCAAGAGGAGAGGCTGTCAGAAACATTGAGGGCATTGCGTCAGGGATTCATCAACAGATAATTGTTTCGGATGAGGCATTTAAGATGTCGTACAAACCATCAATATTTGATCCTGACAAGAGGTCAAATGAAATAAGAAGGGGATGTACCTTGAGCGGACCCCATTTAGATGATATATTGTTTCAAATAAATGGGGTTGATGCAAGACATTTTAGTTCACAGGGGCAACAAAGAACAGCAGCTATTTCTTTGCGATTAGCGGAAATGGAGTGTTTGTATCAGCAAACAGAGGAATTGCCAGTATTGCTATTGGATGATGTTTGCTCTGAACTGGATGAGAGTCGTAGAGGATACCTGATGAAGGCTGTTAATCGGGGCGGACAGATATTTATTACCACCACGGAATTGGATACAGTTAAGGAATTGATGGATGGAGCAACGGTGTTTGAGGTGAAAGAGGGGATCATCACCTGTAAGAATTCCTCAGTTTTCTCGTGATAAGGCAAATAATCAGGGAGTTCTGACATTATTTTCCCCTCCTACGCAATGTCGTAAATAGAGGACAATGTCATCCCGAAGGAGTAATCGACTGAGGGATCTTGATGGCAAGGAAGATTTCTCCCTGATGGTCGAAACAAGGATTTCTCCTTGAGGTCGAAATGACAGAGAGGGAAAGAGATGGCAAAACTATCCCATCTCTATCTGACACTTGAGAGTTGTTGAAATACTACGCAGTTCGAATGTTTTTCCTTGACTTTCTTCCTGTTTTTTGTTATCCTTATTTATGTTAGGACTTACGCAAAATGAAAAAATGGTGTTTTGCGAGTCCTACGATAATAATGTCGAGGAGGGCTTCAGCCCTCCAATGGATGGAAGGCTGAAGCCTTCCGCTACTCGTGGACGGAAAATGAGAGAGTACCTACACATATAGTGTTATTGAAAGGTGATGGCTACCAAATATGACGATCAAAATGGTGTTTTGCGTAAGTCCTATTAGAAAAGGAGGGACGGTTCACCTTTGTTTGAAAGCTTGCGGTTAGTTGAGAGTGCAATATTCCCCCTTAGAAAAGGGGGTTAGGGGGTTGTATTCTGTAGATGATGTCCCCTTGCCCGAAAGGAATCATATGAAAAACGATGAAAAGTGAACCGTCCCTACAAATAGCATTTTGTCAATAAAAAAACGGGTGCTGTCCCCGGTTTTCCCGGTTTTTCTTATTTCATGGCAGATTGTCTTGTTAGGCTATTTCCCGATTAGTCAATATTTTCCCCTCATTGTATTTATGAATCAACATTGAAATAAGAAATTGATATGGTATTCCCTCTTCAACTGCTTTAGCCTGAATTTTCTTTAAATCTCGTTCAGTCATTCGGATATTGATTCTCTTTTGCTTGTTCAGACTATAGTGGGCATATTCCTCATATTGCTTTTTTTCGTTCTTGGTGAGATCAGAAATCCACTCTTCATTTTCAAGTGATTTTG
>JAZDHC010000129.1:0-2788 GCA_043806395.1 Candidatus Desantisiibacteriota bacterium
TTCAGTTGTGATGAGTATTCCTTGGCAGCATTATATAAAACCCTTTTTTCAAACCCTTCTACATTTAATACCTGCATTTCAATGATAACATTTTTATGGTTTGACAGGTTAGCCTTAACATCTACGAAACTATCCTTCATACCTTTTAGTAATGGCATCTGATAGGGATCTACTATAGTTAAATCAATTATTTTTTCCCCCTGTTCAAAATCAATAATCGCATTTAGAAAGCTTATCAGAATACCTTTACTTTCTTTTGAACCAAAAACCTTTTTGAATGCAAAATCTGTTTTGACATCTAAAAATTCCATAATAATACTCCTTTTAGCAAATATCAAATAATGACATCACCCCTTTATTTACCTGCCAACCAATATTCTCTTATCCTCATCCCACATCTATCATTATACCCTTTCATCCATAGCCTGTCAATAAAAATGATTGCAGTGTCAATACCATTAAAGCTAACCGCTATTTACACCTGCATCCCCACCCCAATCAAATCAATCCCCTTCCCAACGAAAATCACCTCATTATAAGTCCCACTTTGTGAGCTAAGGTTCATGTGGGTTTCATCTTAGCAATTTTTCGTGATGAAATATTTCCACCTGTGCAATCGGAAGTTACATCACAACAATAATCCGATAATATTGTTTGCTTGCACAGGTCGAATTTTTTTGATCTGTGCAATTAGGGTAGCAGTTATGGAGTGCGAAAGCTTACTTGCTTTCGCTTTTGAGTGCGGTAGATTACTTGGCTTTTAGCTACATCACTTTAGGGTGTGATAGCTTATTAGCATTTCGAAACAGGCAAACTTGCTTGTGTAATTACCAGAGCGGGTAGCCAAGTAAGCTACCGCAAAGCAAAGCGAAAGCAAGGAGCTTTCGCACTCCAAATTCCGATTGCACAGGTGGTGTCAATTTTTCCGCTAAAACTGCCTCAAAAACCTTAGATCATTCTCAAAAAAAAGCCTGATATTATTAATACCATATTTCAACATAGTAATTCGTTCAACCCCAAGTCCAAAGGCAAATCCAATATATTGTTCCGAGTCATAGCCTACCCCTTTGAACACCTCCGGGTCAACCATGCCTGCCCCCAGCACCTCAAGCCATCCGGATTGTTTGCAAACCCCGCACCCTTTTCCATTGCATATCAGGCAACCAATATCTACCTCACAAGATGGCTCGGTAAACGGGAAAAAGCTTGGTCTGAACCTTACTGGTGTATCCTTACCAAACATAGTAGTCAGAAATGCCTCAAGCACACCCTTTAATTCACCAAAGGTTGTTCTCTCATCAACTAAAAGACCCTCTACCTGATGAAACATTGGAGAATGAGAGACATCTGCATCCCGGCGGTAGACTCTGCCTGGTGCAATAACTCTCAGTGGCGGCTGTTTTTTTTCCATAACTCGAATCTGAACAGGGCTTGTATGGGTTCTCAAGACAGTTGTATCTGAAATGTAAAATGTATCATGCATATCCCTGGCTGGATGATTATGAGGCATATTTAAGGCATCAAAATTATAATGCGAATATTCCACCTCTGGTCCCTCTTCAACCTCAAACCCCAGCTTCATAAATATATCAATTATTTCCTCAAGTACCTGAGTAATTGGATGCCTTTTTCCAATTACTGGCACAAATCCGGGCATGGTTACATCTATCTTTTCATGAAGTAATCTTTCGGTGCGTTCTTTAGAAACAATCACGGACTGTTTATCTGTAAGCAAGGTGTTTATCAGCTCTTTCAGGTTATTTATCTGGCTGCCTGCCTCTGGTCGCTCCTCTGTTGGAAGTTTTCCCAAGCCTCGCAAAAGATGGGTAATTTTCCCTTCCTTCCTGCCAAGATATTCTATCCTCACCTGTTCTATCTCCTGACAGGTATTACTCAGATCAATCCTTGATTTAACCTCTATTTCAATGTTTAATAATTCCTTGTTCAAGCAAATCTCCTCCTTTAATATGAACTCAAGAATAGTTATAGTATCACTTATTACTGTCTTTGTCAAGAGTTTTTGTTCAGGGCTGAATATTCGATAAAGCAAATTTGGATTTTAATTACCACATAAAATTGCCAATAGGAAGGCGTAGAATGGGCAAGAGAGCATGTATTTTTATTTTATGAGGATAGGGTTGTCTCATTTTTTGAGAATAATAGGGGGATTGCTGTTAGAAAAAACAAAAAAGGTTTGCAAAAATAGAAGTTGGCAAAACTCGTAGTTATTATGGAATAAGGAGTTAGCGAAATTTGCACACAATTATATCGTGTTAATCTCATCGTTGTTGGATATATATGATATATCGATGCTCTGATTTTCAGTTTCGTAGCAGCTTGCCTGAAAAACAAACAGGAATGTCATGGCACTATTTTTGGATAGACAAAACTTTGGGTAATGTGAGTATAATATCCGTTTTCAGGCAAAGCAAAAATAAAACAAATGAACAGACAGGAGGAATTGCACTATTCAAGGGCAATACAATATTTCCGTAGAATATCATCTTTGGTGATGGTCTCTATTATCCCTCTTGGCATGGCAACATTTCTGTTGCAGAGGATAAAAACCTCATAAACATCAAAGATAGCATAACGGTTTTCATCAAAAATAATCAATTTGTTGCCGTTTTCCTCATGCACTTTTTCTCTGAATTTTCTGATACCTGTTTCTACGCCATGGTGTTCGAGTTTGTTCTGAGCGTCCATCCAATCTCTGAATGCTGTGGTCAATGCCATAGTGAGAATAGTCAGGTAAACATGAGCACGAAAGGCATCGGCACTGTTTTTG
>JAZDHC010000130.1:0-2114 GCA_043806395.1 Candidatus Desantisiibacteriota bacterium
AGAAGATCTTTTGCGATTTTGACAGTCTGTAATCTCTAAGAACGCTATCTCTGAAATGTTTTTAAGCAATTCAAGCTAAAATATGAACTTATCATTGTATTTTTTTGGTTTTATAAAAGAGACTAAATAAACGGAGTCATACCTTTATCTCATGAAAATTGCAAATATTTTAAGGGTATGTAGTGAATTTCAACTGCACAGGTCGAAAAATTGCTTGCATTTTAAGAAAAAATGTGATATATTATTATGTATGTTATCCTACAAATCGTTTTGCAAATAAATTATGCTGAGTAGTTACAAAAGATTAAAAAGTAATTATCCTTTTGGCAATATTATAATGTGTAGTTACTAAAAGGATTATCTAATATTTTTCTATGAGGAGTCGCAAAACATGAGTGATGTATTATGTTTAAATCCAGGTGAAAATAGACCAACTGTATCTGCTTTTGGGGGTATGCCACCTCTAGGATTGTGTTGGATTGCAGCAGTACTTGAAAAGAAGGAATATTCGGTTAAAATACTTGATTTGGACTGGGATAATACTTGCTTAGAAACAGTTCTGGATGCTGAACATCCTAAAATGGTTTGTTTAGGTGGCACAACACATACTCGATTTGAAAGTTTTAATCTTGCAAAAAAAATAAAAGAAAAAGATTCCTCTATTGTTATCTGCTATGGTGGACCTCACGCTACTTTTACGGCTGATGATACATTAGCACATATAGATGATATAGATATAATTGTAAAGGGAGAAGGTGAATATACTGTTCTGGATATAGCAGAGGTAATAATAAGAAACAGGGGGAAATTACAGGATGTTCTGGGAATTAGTTACAGGGATGGGGCTAATATTGTCCATAATTCTCCCAGGCCACCAATTACTGATCTGGATGCTCTTCCTTTGCCTGCCAGACATTTGCTTAAGATGGAATATTATAGACCAAAATTAGAATTTTTGAATGTTACATCTACCTTAGTAATGACCAGTCGTGGATGTCCTGTAAATTGCTCCTATTGTTCTGCAAGTGCTATGTGGGGTAGAAGATATACTACAAGATCTCCTCAAAAGGTAGCTGATGAGGTTGAGATGCTGATAAAAGAATATGGGGTAGAGGGAATAGAGTTTCAGGATAGTACAATAACATTAAATAGGGCTCATATTGAGGGTCTTTGTGATGAGTTTGAGAGAAGAAAATTGAAATTTCCATGGTTGTGTGAATTACGAGTAAATACTGTGGACAAGGATCTACTTGCGAGAATGCAGAGAGCAGGATGTTATTATATCTGGTTTGGATTGGAATCAGCCAGTTCTCAAGTACTTAAGGAGATGAAAAAGAGTATTACTATAGAGCAAGTGGAGAATGTGATAAATTGGGCAGTAGAATTAGGGATCTATACCCGGGTATTTATTACTTATGGACATATTGGAGAAACCTATGAAGATGCTATGATAACAAGGAAATTTGTAGAAAAACATAAAGATAAGATTACTGATTTGGGAAGTGGGGTTGGTATTTTAATCTATCCAGGTACCTTGGTGGAAAAATATGCTTATGAAATAGGATGTCTCCCTTCTAATTTTTCATGGGCAGAGCCTTATTATAATAAAAATAATGAATTTTTAATGATAGCTCCTGAGATTCCAGTTCTTATCCAACCTCAATTTGGTTATCAAGAATTATATGAGTTGAGAAATAAAGAGGTAAGGGGTAAAATATGGAATGTAGGAGAAATTCTTAAGAGAATGCAGACAAAAGAGGGACGAAAAGGGTTACAATCAATTGCTAAGGGGATGGTGAAACATACTGTGAGCAGTACCTTGAAGAGATTGGGGATTAATACGGTTGGCAAGGGATAGGGTGTGAAATTTCTTCTCTTTTGAATCATGCCTATCAAACATACAATGCTCTTGCACATTATTATAAAAAACATTAAAATTTATCTTGACAAATAGAAAAATATATGGTATATTAATAAATGACTCTGTTGATTTATTCCAAAATAATCCAAGATTATTCATAATGCATTGAAAATAATTGAGATAAAGCAATAAAAGGGCTTGACATTTTGGGGGAGTTATGGTATAATTTTCTATTATAACTTATTGATATGAT
>JAZDHC010000131.1:0-28899 GCA_043806395.1 Candidatus Desantisiibacteriota bacterium
GTTTATCGCTTTAACCACTCCAAAGTATACATTTAACCCCCGCACATGGAAGTAGAAATACCTCCAGATGACATACTCTGGTGTGGAATGAAAGCGATAAACCTATCTCTTATTTACCCACACAAATCGTGATAGAACCAATGTTCTCTTCTTTTGAACCATGCCGAAAATTCAGAACATTATACCTTTGGAACTTCTGAACTCCTAAACACCCAACCATCTGTTGAAAGTCTACAGCCCTCTGCTACATCAGGTCTGTTGCTTATTGCATTTATCATTTGTGACTACTCAGGTGAATAGGCTACAGACAATTAGTCTGTAGGTTAGACAGCGTCAATAAATAAAGGTAGCAATTTCAAGCTAATGTCGTGTCAACTCTTAATTGTCGGTAGGCAGCAATTCTCATTATGAACCGCAGAGTTGCAGAGTCGCAGAGAATTTTTATACGCTTCACTCAGCGTTTCTTCTCTGCGACTTTGCGCCTCTGCGGTGAAAAAATATCAAAATGAGAATTACTACCATCCCTCCCCGAGGAAGGTGGCAGCGAAGCTGACGGAAGGAGTAAGAGCTGAGCGAACATGATACCTTTATTTATTGACGCTGCCTAAGCGAAAAAACACCCAAGAACCGTATGGTCATATATTATTCCCTCCTACCTACAGCCTAAAAGTCTACAGCCTAATAGCCTATCCTATCCCCCCACCATTCTTATAATCTCAAGTGGAATTATATCCAAGGGCAATACTTTTTGAGCTGCCCCCATATCTATAGCCACCTTTGGCATTCCAAAGATGATACTTGTATTCTTATCCTGAGCAATGGTTGCTGCCCCTTTATCCCTCATCTCTTTCAAACCCTCTGCCCCATCACCGCCCATACCGGTGAGAATAACCCCAATGGCTTTACTTCCATAAACCTTTGCTACTGATGAGAGAAGGACTGTGGCTGCTGGCTTAAATCCACCAACCGGTGGTGAATCATCAAGCCGTATCTGTTTATATTCATCTACCCGCATATGAAACATGGAAGGGGCAATATAAACAACACCACCCTGCAATAACTCTCTGTCTTTCCCCAGCTTTACCTTAAGCATACATTGTGTCTCTAACCATTCAACCAGCCCTTCAGTAAATCCATTTACAATATGCTGGACAATAACTATTGGCAGAGGAAAATTCCCTGGCATTTGGGATAAAACGCATTGTAATGCCTTTGGTCCTCCAGTAGATGTCCCAATGGCTATTATTTCAAATAAATCATTGCCTTTTGATGCCTGTAAAGACATCCCTGCCAGAGGTGCTACCTCCTCGTGGGTATCAGGTAGGGACATCCCCTTGTGGGTGTCCGATTGAGTAGGCTGTATATTGTATGAAACCAAGGGCTGTTCCCTTCGTTTACCCCCAAGGTGAGTTACCACCTTTATCTTTGATAATAGCTTGATCCTTGCCTTTAACTCCCGTTCAAGTTTTTCTTGACCATCCCAAACCCCCATGGTTGGCTTCTCAAAAACATCTAAGGCACCAAGCTCCATGGCTCTAAAGGCAAGCCCCACTTCCTTATTCACCAGACTGCTAATCACCAGAATAGGTATTGGTGTATAAGCCATGATCTCTTCAATAGCTTCAAGCCCGTTCTTGATAGGCATATTAACATCCATGGTAATAATTGATGGCCGCAATCGAGCAGCCATATCAATTGCCTCAACACCATTTTTGGCTGTACCCACTATCTCTATCTCTGGATCACTTCTTAATATCTTGGTAATTATCTCTCGGACAACCAAGGAATCATCAACGACTAAAACCCGTATCATTGTTTCACCCCTTCATATTCATATTAGGCTGTAGGCTGTTAGGTAGGAAAGAGGGGGGAACAACCCCCTGACCCCCTTTTCTAAGGGGGAATAGAGAAATGCAGCCATCCACATTTGCTTAGTTTGTACCCTACAGCCTAACAACCTACAGCCTAACAGCCTAATGTCATCCAATCAATTGTTCCACAGTGTCCAGTAATTTTGATTGATCAAACGATGTCTTGACAATATAAGCATCTGCTCCAACATCAATCCCTCTCTTCTTATCCTCTTCCTTTTCCCTGGCGGTTACAATAACCACAGGTATATCCTTATATGTAGCATCAGCCCTTAACATCCTTGTCAACTCAAAGCCATCCATCCTTGGCATTTCAACATCTGTCACAATCAAGTCATATTTCTTCTTCTTTGCCTTCTCAAAACCATCTACCCCATCAACAGCCAAGTCAATCGCATATCCAGCTGACTCAAGCATATTTTTCTCCAGTTCTCTTAAAACAGCTGCATCATCAACCACTAGAATTGAATATGTTGGATGTTGCTCATCCTTAATATCCTCCAGCAGATGGGTTTCCTTCACAGTCTTAGCTGACTTTATCAACTCTGAGACATTAAGGATAATTACTACTTCACCCTCACCAAGGATGGTTGCTCCAGCGGTATTGGGAACATTCTTGAGATAATCTCCCATGTTCTTAATAACCACCTCTTCCTCGCTTATCAATTCATCCACCAAAAATCCTATTCTTGTCTCATCCACATTAAGTATAATTATAGGTAGTTTATCACTAACTATTTTCTTTGTCCCTACAGATTTTAGATCAAGTACAGAAGCCAATCGAACAACCGGGATGTGTCGATTATTAATAATGACAACATCCTTATCCACTACAGTCTTTATCTCATGAAGCTCTACCCTGACTGTCTCTTCTATGGTCACGGTTGGAATGGCAAATATTTCAGTCCCCACCCTGATAATCATGGCATGAATAGTAGCAAGGGTTAAGGGCAACATTAAGGTAAATACTGTTCCCTTATTAATATCAGATTGAACAATAACCGTGCCCTTAAGTTTTTCAACATTCTTCTTGACCACATCCAATCCAACACCACGGCCAGAGACATCAGTAATTATTTCTTTGGTACTGAATCCTGGCAAAAATATCAGATAGAGTGCCTCTTTATCCGAAAGCTTTTCTGCTTCCTGAGGGGTTATCACCTTTTTATATAGAGCCGACTGTTTTACATTTTTTGGATCTATACCCCTGCCATCGTCTTCTATGCGGATAACAATCCTTCCTGCCTCATGATTAGCAGAGAGGATTATTTTCCCTGCCCTCGGCTTACCAGCATCTACTCTTTCTTGCGGGGTTTCAAGCCCATGGTCAATGCAGTTTCTAATCAGGTGCAGCAGTGGATCCTTTATCTCCTCCAATATCATCTTATCTAATCCGGTATCGCCACCACGAATGTCAAGGCTTACCTCTTTATTAGCCTCCCTTGATATATCCCGAACTAATCTTGGAAAGGTATCAAACACAGTAGAAACAGGAAGCATTCGCACATCCATAACCACATGGTCAAGATCGCTTACAACTGTGCTAAGCCGTGAGGTACTCCCTGAATACTCCCTGAAAAGTTCATTTGCCCGCTCTTTAATCTGTTGACCCAATTTATCAATTTGAACAAACTCCGGGAACAGTCTCCCTTCAACAGAAGCCATCCTTTCCTTTGCCTGATCAAGAAAAAATAATTGGGTTATAGTTAGATTTTTTAACTCTTTAAATATTTCAAGGAGGTGATTAAAGCGAATCTTATTGATGACCATTTCTGAGGTAAGGTTTAATAAAGCATCAAGTTTACCAATACCAACACGAATGGTTTCTTCCACCTGAATCCTTTCCCGTGAGGTATCTGTCTCTTCCTCATGGACAGGTGTAGGTGACTCTAACATTTGTTTGGCAGGAATAAGTTCTGTAGCTACATTATCATGGGCAAGTTCTGTGGCTACGACAGAAGCAGGTGCTTGTACAGTCACCTTTGCCATCGGTGGTGTAATCACAGGTATTTCCTTTTTCTCCAGCGTGCCTGTTTCTGCCTTCTCAAGCCTTAACAATAAGTTATCAATCGATATGGTTGCTTTTTGTCCCTTTATCTCAGCATCAAGCAAAACTCTGATGTTATCAAGACACTCAAAAAGGACATCTGAAAGCTCAGGGGTAAATGGGATCTGTTTCTCCTTTACCTTGCCAAGCACATCCTCCATCTTATGGCCTATTTGATTAATCTCAAACAAACCAACCATTTTGGCTGAGCCCTTCAGGGTATGGGCATCCCTGAATATCTCGGCAATTACGGCCTCATTATCAGGGTTTGCCTCAAGGATTACAAAATCACGATCCAATCTCTGGAGTCGCTCATCTGTCTCTTCCTTAAATTTGGCGATAAAAAAAATCTTGTCAAATTTGATCTATTTACCCATAGAATAAATGACTTATAATTCCGATAAGTCCTATATTCACTAATGTCCCCATGAACTATTTCCCTTCCACAACAAACCTACCAACTGCATTGCTCAACTTTTGAGATAGAATAGACATCTCCGAAGAAGCTGTGATTGATTGTCTGCTGCCTGCTGCAGACTGCTTGGAAACATCAGCTATCTCCCTCATGGTAGATACAACCTGTTCTGAAGCAGTTTGTTGCTGCTGAGTGGCAATAGATATTTGTTTGGATGATTTGGTTGTATGGTCAACCATGTCTAATATCTCACTTAAGGAATCACCCGCAGTCTTGGCTAATTGTCCACCCCTTTCCACCCTCTTGACCTCTTCCTCAATAGCCATAACTGAGGCATTGGTAAGTGATTGTATCTCGCTAATAATCTCTTTAATGGTTTTAGTAGAATCAACTACATTTTCAGCTAATTTCTTTACCTCTACCGCAACTACAGCAAACCCCTTTCCTGCTTCACCGGCTCTGGCAGCCTCGATAGCAGCATTAAAGGCAATGAGCTTTGTTTCAGCGGCAATATTATTAATCATCTCTAAGACATTTCCAATCTTCTGTGATTTCTCACCCAAAGAAAGGATTCTCTTGGCTGAAGCCTGGGTCTTGTCCCTGATATCCTCCATACTGACAATTACATTGCCCACGCAATCCTGTCCCATCTGAGCATTACGCAAGGTATCCTCAGCCATCTTTACCACTGAATCAGCATTCTCAGCTATTTGTTTAGAGGTATTAGCCAATTCCTCAACAGTAACAGTAACCTCAGCCACAGAGGTTGCCTGCTCGGTTGAACCCGTTGCCTGCTGCTGAGATGTAGCTAATATCTCACTTGAGGAAGAGCTAATCTGTAGGGCTGCTGCCTTTATCTGTCCGATCAACTCTCTTAGATCAGTAATCATTTTATTGCACGCCCGACTTAACTGGCCTATCTCATCATCAGAATTAACACTTGATGTCTTTGTCAAATCACCATTGGATGTGGCATTTACAACCTCAAGAAGGTTACTGATGCTTGTCTGCAAATGATCCTGTTCCTTAGCCCGTTCCTCAGATATTTTATGGGTACTATCCATCAGATTTCGTACATTATTCATCATTTTATTGAATATATTTGCCATAACACCAACCTCGTCCCCAGTAACCACAGTTACTACATGAGTCAAATCCCCATCAGCTATCCTTCTTGAACCATCTATAAGACGGTTAATGGGAATGGATATATCTCGGGTGATAAAGTAGGTATAAAAGAAACCAGCAATGACAATGATCAGGGTAAAGCATAACAACCAACCCCACATCTGATTAATCGGCTGACTAAAATCGCTGGCATGATATGTCGTTGCAAGTATCCATCCTAACTCATCAAGGGGTGCATAGATTGTCATTATCCCTTTGGCCACATCCTCATAGCTACCTTTTCCCTTAATCTGTACCATTTTCCCAATAATTTCACTGCTAATTGGTTGAATGCTTGAGGATACGATAATTGTCCCTTTGGGATCAAGGATAAATGAATATCCCTTCTCTCCAAATCTCATATCTGCCACAACATTAGATAACTCATTCGGAGTGGCCAACCCTATCTTTTGTAAAAGCTCAATCCTCTTTGTACCATCTACCATCATTTGTTCTGCCTGAGACTTTAATCTTCCCTCAATAACATTAGATGTAAAATTAATAAACATCACTGAACCCAAAAATAAAGACATTAACATCAATGATTGAACAGCTATCTGGGTTTTAATTGCAAAACTTATGCCCTCTACCCCTTTCTTAGTTTCAGATGCTGCACCAGCTAAGGTAGTAAACCGTAGAACAGGTTCTAAAAACCGAATAATAAGATAAAACTGTAACACAGCAGCATTGACTGAATTAACAAAGGTGCTTAACAGAATAGCCACTGACTCCCAACCGGAAAGGTGTCCATATCTCATTCTCATCCATGCCCCGGCACTGGCACCAATGATAAGTGTAGCCACAAACTGAAGCATTACTATTCTTACCGGCATATGCAATGCCACCCACCGTGCCTTTTTGGCTACCTCTATTCCTGCCTTATTGACATCATCCTCTATCTCATCCAAAAATTCCATGATAGTACCAAGCCATCTACGAATTAGAAGCAGGGCAATGCCAATAATAATAGGAGTCTCTATTGCGGTAATTACAAGCAAAGACTGGAGTCTTTCTGGAGTAATCTTGATCGAAACAAGGGTAAATATTGTGTTGATCACCGTACCAAACAACATGATTAAAGAAACTGTGAGCATTATTTTACTGCGAATCGCTGACTTCATAGAAACAAACCTCCTCAATTTAATCTTTTGGGCAGACGCATAGGTCTGTGCCCATATTTGTCTATAATAATTCATCGCAGAGAACGCAAAGCTCACTGAGATAAAATAATAACTGAACAAAATAACGAAAATACATGACCTGTGCAATCACCACAGAGACACGGAGAACACAGAAGAGAGAAAAATAGGCATGGTTCAAATTAGGGCAACAAATCAGACAAGCAATCGGTGGTCTGTATTTCCCTAATTCCCCCTTAAAAAAGGGGGTTAGGGGGATGTTATTTTCTGTACATCTGTGACCTTACAATGAACAATTTTTAACCATGCCAAAATATAATCACGAAACCCCGAAAAAACGAAAACCAGATAGGCTGTAGCGTCCACCACCACTCTCAAAAGGGGAATTACAACCCCCTAACCCCCTTTTCTAAGGGGGAATTAGAGAAATACAGCTATCCATGCTTGTTTAGTTTGTTACCTAATTACCTAACAGCCTACAGCCTAAACACCTACAGACTATAGAAGAGTTAAGTGGTGGATATTTCCCTTCAATCCCTTAGAACAATATTCCTAATACAGCAGAAACCAATAACTTGGCAGGGATTTCCTTATCATCTATGGTGGTGCTGTCCGAGCTTAGGGCACCAGCCATATCAAAGTGCATATAACACATGTTAACTCCAGCGCCCAGTGTGTAAGCCATTTTTGAAGACTCCTCAGCCATGTTTTTACATATGCCCACCCTTAACGGAATATTAAAGTACTTGCGGTTGATGATATTTATTTCCGTACCAAGAGCAAGCTGTTGCGAATCAAAGCCATTCACCGCTGTTTTATTTTTGGTGGCATCTATATCAAGTGCCAGATTCCAGAACTTAGCAGGTTGCAGTGCAAAACCCAATCGAGCCTGCCTGTCCAACCTATATGTTCCTCCCACGCTGTCAGGGCGGTCAAACTTTGGACTGTTTATATTCCTTATAACAAGACCCACTTTGGGATTCATTGGAAGTTCAGGATATTTCTTGTTCACATCCCATAAGAATCCCAGGTCAATAGCCGGTGCCCAGCTTGATTTGGTGTCCAAATCAGTTTTGAAAGCATCGCCCGTATCAGATTTCTGCATGAACTGAAATCGGACATGACCAATATTGCCATTTATCATTTTCAGATTACCGCCTATTGATAACCCGTCCAAAAATTTCATGAATTTGCCGTAGCCAAAGGCTATTTCAGCAAAAGAAGCCGAGTCTATGCTAAGATTGGACTGGTTGTTGGTGTAGGAATTGCCTGATATCGCACTCTCTATAATAGGCTTAGCATCAACCGCATAGGTGGCAAGCTGGTTGGCTGCGTCAGTAACCTGTGCTGGGGTAAGTCCGTTGGTTATCGCCTGATTAACAAGGGCATTTGCCAGTGTGGTGTCGTTTGTGATGCCACTATTTTGAGCGGTTATGCCGGTGATAGTGCCA
This sequence comes from Candidatus Desantisiibacteriota bacterium, assembly GCA_043806395.1. Lineage (GTDB taxonomy): Bacteria > UBA9089 > CG2-30-40-21 > CG2-30-40-21 > CG2-30-40-21 > CG2-30-40-21. The sequence goes on from JAZDHC010000131.1 coordinate 8,091, forward strand.
CAAATAAGCCTTGAAATAGCATCTAACCCTCCCAATTTAGTAATTGCTGTAGCAATGGTATTTCTCGCGGCATTATATGATAAGTCGGTTGGAGTTCCAGCTGACACGCCACTCATCGTAATACCGCCACTTGTTGTTCCTGTGGTTGTTATTGCCCCCAACCCAATATTTTTCACATCCACGAACGGATTCAGCCCTATGGTGGTGAAATTATTCACAGACACAGCCACCTTTGAGAGCTTGAAATTGGCACCGACTGCTACTTCAAACATTGCTCCTTTTCCTGGATCGTTCATGTCGTCAAGAAGCGTCAGGGTTTTTACAAATGCTGATATCTGGCTGGCATTTGTGGCACTGCCGTTTTTTTGGGCGGTATTAATTTCTGTAAATTGTGATGCCATGTCACCTATGGCACTGGCGTTTTTCATCACATCGCCGGTCATTTCCACGCCAGCGGTTATTGGAAGTTCCATGCCGGAAACAGTGTCTGAAGATGCCATAGCAAGCCCACCCGGGTTCCAGTATTGTGCTATTGGACCCTGTGCTACTGCCACAAAGGCACCACCCATACCCATAGGCCGAGTACCTAATGTCTGCCATTGCTCAGCACCCGCAGAACAGGCACACGAAACAATAATCGCTACCGTTAATATGCTCTTTTTCATTAAACCCTCCTCGTGATATTTTGTAATGGAGGGCGAGTTTTCTATCCCGCCAAATGGCGAACAAAAATGTCCGCCCTCCGTTTATAACTCATTCCAACCCATTCAGATCCACCAGCAATCTTAATTTATCACCTTCTTTTACCGCACCCCAAAAGCATTTCACACGAACCAACGACTGTATCAGTTTTGGCAATTCCTTTATCTGTGCTGGCTCAATCTTTTTTATCTCTGAGACATTATCCACCACCACAGCTTTTTCTATCCCGTTTATTCGGCTAATAATAATATTCTTTTTTCCCAAAACCGTAGGGGTAATCCCAAAATCATCCTCTATCCCAAACAGGGCAGAGAGATAGACCACATCCAGATCCCTATCCCTGAATAAGAACCGATGCCCAATCATCTGTGGGGCATCAAATATCTCCAACACATCTTCAAGTTTTATGCCAAAATGAATATTTCCAACACTAAATAAGACAAATTCCATTATTTTTTACTCTCTTCTACACTAACCATATGAATGTCAAGAATACCAATGAGCTTTTCCTCTATTCTTACCTCACCAATGACATACCTTGTTTTTCTTTTATCCATGGTTATAGGAACTGCAACTATTTCACTTGTCGGTACAACCACCATATCGGCAATATTATCAACTAATGCCCCAAGCCCTGTAGAGACATTTTCTACCTCAACAATTATTATACGACTCTCCTCAGTTATCTCACTCTTGCCAAGTCCAAGCAACTCTTTGATATCCAGAATAGGTATAATCATTCCCCGATGATTTATTACACCAACCACGAAACTGGCTGTGCCAGGCACCCATGTTATCTTGGAAATCTTTATTATCTCCCTGATTCCTTCTATCTTTAGCCCATACCAATTATTAGCCAATTGAAAGGTGAGCAATTGAATTTTTTCATCTACTTCACTTATTATTTCTGATTCTCGTATCAATCTACACCCCCTTGTGTTTAGGCTGTAGGTTTTTAGTGAACGGACACGGCACACCAAGAACCTTCTGAGTATTATTTCTTCCTACAGCCTATAGCCTAAAAGTCTACAGCCTACTCCCCTACCCCACCATTTCCACCTTTTTATCTGAAGAAATTGGTGGTAAATAAGATATATCTGACAAACCAAAGCATTTCAAGAATTCCTTAGTTGTACCATACAAAAATGGATGACCCGGTACATCCTTTCGTCCAACAACCCTGGCTAATCTCTTTTCTAACAGCTTCTGTATTTGAGCCACAGAATTTACACCGCGAACAAATTCTATCTCAGCCTTGGTTACAGGCTGATTATAAGCAATAACTGCTAAGGCTTCAAGTGCCCCAAGTGAAAGTTTATCATTATTTGGAGAGCTTGAAAGCTTTTTTATCCAGCAGGCATATTGAGGGTTTGTACACATTTGAACCCCTCCTGCTATATCCAATATCATCAGCCCCCGTTCCTGATACTCATCCTGAAGCTGTTTTATAATACTTTCCATTACCGGAATATCTGTGTCAACTATTTGGGCTATTTTTTTCAGACTCAAAGGCTCTCCACTGACAAACAATAAGCACTCTACCCGATTTTTGAGCTCTTTGATCTCTGAAATCATTTATGTTTCCCCATTTTTTTGCGGATTTTCCCTAAATTTCTGGACCACCTTTCCTGCCATCAGTGCTCCCAGCACCCACACAGCGGTCTCTGGAACATCCACCAGATAAAACTGTCCCTTCGAATTAACCCCAGCATAGATTGTTTTGATCGTCCACACAACAAACATCCCAATTGCCCAGATGAGAAATGCCAGCCGAGTGGAAGAAAATATACCCTTCTCGTCCTGCAAAAATTGAAGAATCTTCATAACCTGCGTACCTCCTCCGTATATGAAAGATTTGTCCCTTAATGACAGCTACCACATGCCTTTGTTGAACAACTTGTACAACCAGATCCTGATGAGGCTGAGGATGAAACAAACCTTGACCCAGCAGGCTTAAAGCCAAAAAGGGACAACAGTTTCTTCAACTCTCCTGAGCCGCACTGGGGGCATTGGATCACTTCATTTGAAGACATAACCAATGTCTCGAATTTCTTTGTACACTTTAAGCATTGATACTCAAATATCGGCATTTATTTTTCTCCAACATTCATTAGAAACTGAAACAAAATAACTGAAATCTGCCAATTTATGCCCTCGCTGAGTATATGAGAGACTTACACTACCTCTATCCCTACCTCTTCGCAGGTTCTTACCATATCCCTGCTTTTGTCTAAGGTAACAAACACTTTTGTTGGATTAACAAGTCCAAATTTCTGTCTGGCTAATTCTGCTTTATCGTTGAATCGCAATACATCCTCTTCCTCTGCATAAGATTTTACCTCGAAAATGATTGATTCTCCATTGTAACCATACAAATCTATCTCATAACTTCTACCTTTTGGTCCAATCAATCCCTCATCATCCAATATCTTTTCTCGTAATTTAAGACTTTCAGGCTTAATATCCTTTCGTTTTAGTGCAACCCTTAAAGTTCCAGCAACAGCATCTTCAAGACTCCTACCAGCCCTTCTCTGAAAACCACCTACAACTGTTCCGACCCAATCCTTTTGATCCTCAAATTGCTTATCCATAGCATCAAATCGTTTGTCCACAGCATCAAATCGTTTGTCCACAGCCTCAAATCGTTTATCCATATCTTGTTGCATAGCATCAAATCGTTTGTTTGTCTCTTCTCTGGACAGTCGCATCTCTTCCAATATCTGCCTTAAATCATCCTTTGTGGCAAATGTCTCTGTCAATATTCCATAAAGTTCTCCACGAAATTGCCTATTTTTTTTCAGCAACACAGGTAAAATACTAAGAATATGTTCTTCTTCTTCTCTATTATTTACTAATGACATTGCCATAACTTGCCTCCTCTGTAATTTGCAACAATTACCTGTAATATACTCCTGTTGCACTTGCTACTGGCATGTGCGTCCTGTGTTTCAACAAGTTATCGTTTCTTGACCAAAATTAATTCACGAGGTCTGATATTAATCAATATTAATCAATCTTCCCTTTATCTTCTTCCCATTTACCTCTATTATCCCAAAACTTCGATATGGAGCAAAAACTGTATCTGTTGGGCTGCCAGGGTTAAAGAATAAGATATTACCCTCCTGACGACATTCAGGCACATGGGTATGACCATAAACGATACAATCTACATCATCAGGAAAATCATTTTTTATCCGTGAGGCTAATCCTATCTTTGAGCCAATGCCATGAATTAATCCAATTTTTACATTCTCAACTTCTACGATTCTTTTCTCTTCCAGTCGTTCCCTTGTCTCAGGCTTATCCATATTTCCATAGACAGCCACAACCTTCGCCAATTTTTCTAATTCCCTTAACACATCCATGGTAAGAATATCACCGGCATGAAGAATTAGGTCTACTTTAGAAAATTCCTGAATTAAAATGGACGGCAAGGAATGTGCCCTTGCCGGAATATGTGTGTCTGATGTTATTCCTATTTTCATTAAAAAAATTTCTTCCTTTATTTGTACAATTACACAAATTATTCAGGCTGTAGACTGAGGGCTGTTAGTCTTACAGACGGACTGCGTTAACAAATCCATGTTTTTCGTTTCTTTACCCTACAGTCTAAACACCTACAGCCTATCTACCTGAATAATTACTATTAATTTACCATATTTTCAAGAGAAAGTCAAGCATGATTTCATGTTCTTTTGATAAAAACACATGAATATTATACATAACGGTATAATATTGGATGCCAAGGCTACACATGGGCTGAAAGACAATCATCTTCCAATGCTGCAATATACACCTATTGACTCAGTTCTGTCTGAAAGCGGCAGCAAGTAAGCTACCGCACTCCAAATATTACACCCATACCGTTTGACTCCGTTCTGCCCCCACAGACACAAGTTCAATCGGTGTCTCTACCAAATCGCTGCATCTTTTCAGATAATCCTTTGCCTGAGGAGGAAATTCATCAAAAGATCTGACATTGGTGATATCTTGTTTCCATCCGGGCAACTCTTCATACACTGGTTCACAACCATTCAAGACACTCAGGGAATGGGGGAAATCCTTTATAACCTGTCCCTTATATTTATAGCCAACGCATATTTTTATTGTGTCAAGATGAGAGAGGACATCAAGTTTGGTGATGGCAAGGCTACTAAAACCATTTATTCTGGCAGAATACCTTAAGGCAACCGCATCAAACCAGCCGCATCTTCGAGGTCTTCCTGTGGTAGCACCATACTCATTCCCTTTTTCTCTCATATCCTCCCCAAACTCCCCATGTAGCTCTGTTGGGAATGGACCCTCTCCAACCCTGGTAGAGTAAGCCTTTGTTATTCCTATTATTTTATCGAGCTTATTAGGTGGTATTCCTGTGCCTGTACATACCCCGCCAACCGAGGCATTGGATGATGTTACGAAAGGATAGGTACCATAATCAATATCTAAGAGTGTACCTTGTGCCCCTTCAAAAAGGATCTTTTTCCCTTCCTTCAATGCCTCAGACAGAAAAAGGGCAGTATCCTTAATATATTCCTTCAGTATCTCGCCAAATGCAAGATATTCTTCGCTAATCTTTTTATAGTCAAAGTTATCTCCTAATCTGTAAGCCTTCATCATCAAATTTCTTTTCAACTTTTCTTCAAATACATCTATATCCAACAGGTCAATTGCCCGTATCCCATGCCGACCTATTTTATCCTCATAGGCAGGACCTACCCCACGCATGGTTGTGCCTATTTTGTATTCCTTTTCAGATGCAGAATCTAAATGAAGATGATATGGCATGATTATGTGAGTCATTTCACTGATATATACCCTGCCCTTAACACTTATTCCTTTTTCCTTCAGATATTCCAACTCCTTTAAGAATGCCTCCGGATTAAGAACGACCCCATGACCAATAACACAAATCTTATTTTCTCTCAAGATACCAGATGGGATTAAATGGAGAATAAATTCATTTTCATCAATAACAATGGTATGTCCCGCATTATTTCCCCCTTGATACCGAACAATGATATCTGATTCCTGTGCAAAAATATCAATAATCTTTCCCTTTCCCTCATCACCCCATTGGGCACCAATAATAACCGTACTTGACATTGTAACTCCTTTTTACTCTTCCTCATACTTCTGTACTTCTTTTACAAAAGCTGTTTTAACCTTTGTAAAATAATTTTGTGCTGTTTCAAGTGTCTGTGTTGCCTTTTTTTTATCAACACCACCATGCTTCCCTTGATAGGGCTTTTCCGAAACAACCGGAATTCTATGCACCTGACCAATCCCTGTTCTTCCGGTATGAACAAACTTCATACCTTCCATCTCATGCTCTCGAAACTCTACGAAATTATCTAAATGCTTAGCTGCCTGAGCAAGATGATGGATGGCTGAATATGCATTCGCAAAAACCTCTTCATAGTTATTCTTAGATAAGGATTCATTAGCCATCTCTATCCTTCGATTGGATGCCTCAATTCGCTTACCAGCATCCTGTTCCAATTCTAAACGAGAATGTATCAGGTCTGGATGCTTAGAATAAGTATGGGTTGTCTGCTTTTGAGTAATTATTTGAACATGCTCTTTTTGAAAAAGCTCAGGATGCTTCTGTTCACACCTTTCCACCATAAGCTCTACCTGATGACTCAAAAATTCTATCATGGTCACATCTGAAACAAACCCTAATCCCACCAAAACCCGACCAAGCCTATAGCCTTCCTTTTTTTGTATTCTCAATGCCTTTTGCAACTGCTCCTCAGTGATTGTCCCTGCTTCAACGAGTAATTGCCCAATTTGTTTTTCAATCATCAGCATCCTCCTTTTCTATGCTTCAGGCATCTTTTCTGGTATAGCTGAGTAATTATATAATTATATCATAGGAGCTGGTTAAAGTCAAATAAATTTTTCTTGCAAAAAATCACCAATTGTGTTATAATAAACTTATTGTATTTGCATTGAATGTACACAAATATTATATTAAACAATACAAGCTGTATGCAATAACTTCAAAATGGCAGCAAAGTATAGTTACGGTTCAAATTCAGATAACAAATTGGGCAAATGTGTAGAGACACAAGTGCACTTGCGTCTCTATCTTAAGGAAAATCAATATGGACATCTACAATCTTTTATATGCTCTGCCTTCTCTTGTGGCAGCAATAGCCAATCTTTTTCTGGCAATATTTGTCTATCAAAAGAATAAAAGGGCACAGGTTAATCAAATATTTGCCCTTCTTAGCCTTTGTCTGGCAAGCTGGAACATTAGTACCCTTATCTTGTATCTTCCCCTGCCAGAATATACTATTGAAGTCTGGAGCAGGATTTTTAGAACAGGGCTTATTTTAATACCGCCAACGACCTTACATTTTTGTTTTATCTTTAGCGATAATCAGGAGAGCAAAAGGAATTATCAAGGACTTTTATCAGCCTATATTCTTGCCTTTTGCTTTTCATTCTTAAACTGCACCCCATACTTTATTGCCGAGTTCAAACAAAATCTCTGGGGATATTCGACTATAGCCGGTTGGGGATACTATCCATTTATAGTCAATTTTCTCTTCTTTATAGGCTGGGGCTTGTTCGTGATGCATAAAAAATATCAAATCACAACATCCCCCTTGTTGGCAAATCGAATCAGATACCTTTTTGCCGGGGCAATCATAGCTATAATCCTGGGCTCTATTAATTTTTTAACCATAATAGGCATAAGTATTTACCCAATCGGAAATCTGGCTAATATCTTTTATACAGGCATAATTGCTTATGCTATTGGCAAGTATCATCTCTTGGACATAGAGGTAATTATTGGAAAGGGTATTGTCTATGCCACTCTAACCATTTTTATTACTGGTACTTATGGAATAATTGTCGGACTTACCCAATGGTTATTTTCAAATACCTTTGCCTTTACCTCACTCTTAGGAAACATTACTGCTGCCATGATTATTGCCATAAGCTTTTATCCCTTAAAAGGACTGGCAGATAAACTAACGGATAGACTCTTTTTTAAGAAGGGTTATGAGCCATCAAGGGTAATTAAGGATTTCAGTATTGCCTTAAATTCTACTATCGGGCTGGATAAAATCCTGCAGGTAATCCTTGAGACCATTCTGGATAAGCTATCTATTGATAATGGGTTGATAATGCTGCGGGATAAGGATGAGGTGTTCAGAATCAGGATTTCAAGAGGAATAAAAAAGGATGGGTTAGAACAGATTAGCTTTATCCCTGAGGATTATCTGATAAAACAATTATTGTTTTCGTCAAAGATATATTTCAGGGAAGAACTGAATTCAGCCATTCAAGATGCACGGATAGATATGGAAACGATTTATGTAAGCGACAAAAAGTTGGAAGAATTAGGGGTTAATATAGTCATTCCTCTTCAGCACAAGAATGAACTTATGGGTATTATTGCCTTAGGTGAGAAGCTTTCTGGTGATGTATTTACCTATCAGGACATAGAGGTTCTGGTAACGATAGCTATTGAGGCAGATATTGCTATTGAAAATGCCCTGCTTTATGAAGAGATACTGGATATGCAGCATGATATTCATCAAGTAGATAAGTTAACCACCCTTGGCACAATGGCTTCTGAGATAGTGCATGAGATAAAGAATCCATTGACCTCAATAAGTGCCTTTGTTCAATTAATTTCGTATGACTTTGAAAACAAGGAATACAGGGAGAAATTCTCCAAAATCGTGCCAAAAGAGATTGACCGATTAATGAATATCCTGCAAAAGTTTTCCCAGTCAGCCAGAACACCTGAACCTGTTTTTTCTGAAATAGATATACAGGAGATTATTGAGGATGTTTTTATGTTAAAGGGTGGAGATTTCTCCAGAATTGGAGTTAACATAGATAGGCTATATCAGCCCAATATTCCTAAAATCAAGGGCGATGAGGGGCAATTAAAACAGATTATCATAAATCTTGTTATTAATGCCCTTGAAGCTATGCCCCATGGTGGAAACCTTAGTGTATCCATCAAGGTGGATGATAACTGGTTAACGATAAGTTTCAAGGACACTGGCTGTGGCATTCCGGAGGAAAAGCTACAGGATATTTTCAAGCCATTTTTCACCACAAAGGAGAGTGGAACAGGGTTGGGATTGGCGATTAGTGCCAGAATTATAAGGGCACATCGTGGAGAGATAAAGGTTGAAAGCGTAGAGGGACAGAGTGAGACACAGAGACACAGAGACACAGAGACACAGAGTGAGGGATATATGAGTGCTTCATCTGAAGGACAAGGAACAACCTTTATGATTAAATTACCGTTGCATGAATCATGCTAAACAAATTATTATGGAGGTAAAACAATGACACAAAATCAAGCGAGCGTTCTGATTATTGACGATGAAGAGAGTATTGTTGAGGGATTTCGTTTATTTCTGGCAAGGGAGTATGATGTTCTGGTAGCTGCAAATGGTGAGGATGGACTCAAACAGGTTAATGAAAAAAGACCAGTTGTGGTTCTTCTTGATGTAATGTTGCCAGATATTAATGGGATAGATGTTTTGCGCAGGATAAAAAAGATAGATGAAAACATAGAGGTTATCATGTTTACCGGGGTAAATGACATGCGCACAGCTGTAGATGCCCTTCAGTTCGGAGCATTTGACTATTGCCTTAAGCCTTTTAATATCAATGAATTATCCATTGTAATTAAAAAAGCCATTGAAAATCAGGGCATGAAAAAGGAGATTAAATATCGCCGATTGATTGAAACTGAACAATCTGCCAATATTAGCAGTCTTATTGGTGAATCGATTAAAATGCGGCAGATTTATGAGATTATGGATGTAATGTCCAAGAGTGATACTACCATCCTGATTACCGGAGAAACTGGTACTGGTAAGGGGCTTGTTGCCCGAACCATCCATTTTAATGGTACAAGATCCAATAAACCATTTGTTGTGGTTAATTGCAACTCTATTCTGGAGTCTTTGGTTGAAGGCGAATTATTTGGGTATGAAAAGGATGCCTTTCCCGGGGCAACTACCCAAAGAATAGGTAAATTTGAATTGGCTCATCAAGGAACAATCTTTTTAGATGAGATAGGTAGCTTGAATCTAACTATGCAGGCAAGTATATTAAAGATGCTTCAGGAAAAGGAGATAAAAAGAATAGGAGGAGATCGACCTGTTAAGGTTGATATCAGGGTTATCTCTGCCACCACAACAGATCTTCGGGAAGCAGTAAAAAAAGGGCAATTCAGAGAAGAACTCTATTATCGACTTAATGTGGTGCCTATTCGCATGCCTTCACTCAGGGAAAGAAAAGATGATATTCCTACCCTTGCTAATTATTTCCTTAATCTTTACAAGCAGAAGTTTAATAAGGATATCAAGGGTATTTCCGAACATGCTCTGAAGATATTGGAAGATTATTACTGGTCTGGCAATGTTGGCGAATTACAAAATATCATTGAAAGAGTGGTAATATTAACCAAGGACGGGGAATCAATTACCCATCAAAACCTGCCAATTGACCTTCTTATCCTTAAGGGTAAGATAGAAACAGAAGGGCTAACCTTGAGAGAGGCACGGCATCAGTTTGAAAAACAATTTATTGTCCATGTCTTAGAACGGGTTAAGTGGAATCAGATAAAGGCCTCCAAACTATTGGATATTCATCGTAATACCCTGCTCCTGAAGATTCAACAACTCGAGATTAATCTCAAGCAACCGGTGGAGGAACAATTAGAGGAAGAGGAGGGGGAGTAGAGATGGTGCAGATGGTAGGAATGGTAGGGAAGGTAATCGGTAAGGGAAGGGAAGAGAAGAGAAGAAAGGTACACTCACCCTTAATCTACCTTTGTTTCAGTAATCTGTGATTACCTGATTACTGATTACCTTACTACCTTATTACCTATGCAAACAGGTGCATCGTACAAGCCACTTAACACCTCTGTCGTCAACACTTCAGAGGCATTTCCCATTTTGTACAGGGATGCTTGTTTCAGGCAAATAACCCTTTGCAGGGCTTGACTGAAAAGATTTATTTCATGAGACACATGTATTATGGTCATCCCATTTGCATGAAGTTCGTCGATAATATCCATAATCTTACCCTGTGTTGGCAAGTCAATACCTGTTGTAGGTTCATCAAGGAAGAGTATCTCTGACTCTTGAGCCAACACTCTGGCAATCATAACCCTTTGCTGTTGGCCAGATGAGAGATGTCCAAATGGGGTGTTTTGGTATTCAGACATACTCACCTTTTCTAAACACTGAGCAACTATTGTGTGATCCTTTCGTGATGGGGACTTGAAAAAACCAATCCTGGCACATCTGCCAAACGAAACAACATCACTTACCTTTATGGGAAAGTTGGTGTCTATCTGTTGAATCTGGGAAAGGTAACCAATTCTTTTACGGTGTTTTGTATAAAACCGTGACACCTTTTCGTCAAACACCACAATATCACCCTTGAAAGGCTTTATCAATCCAAGTATTAGTTTAAGCATGGTTGTCTTGCCAGAACCATTTGGACCAATAATACCAACAAATTCTCCTTGGGATATGGAAAAGGAGATGTCCTTTAACGCTGCTTTTTTACCATATTTTGCAGTTACATTTTCAAGTTTAATTACGGTAGACATTTATAATAATCTCCGGCTATATTAGAATTCGGCATGGTTCAAAACTATTCATCATAGGGGGACAGATAACATACCCTGTCCGCAGTAGCGTCCACTATGCTCAAGTCAAGAGGGGATTACAACCCCCTAACCCCCTTTATTAAGGGGGAATTAGGGAAATACAACATTCAGGGCAGACACATAGGTCTGCCCCTACGAACCTGATTTGTTACCCTGATTTGAACCATGCCTAAAAATCCTCAGAAAAAGGGTTCAAGGGCTCAAGGGTTTGAGGATCTAATAGTTTTTCATTTTCATCCATATGCTTCTTAATTGATTTAGCCTTTACTGGAAATGACCCAATACTTTCAGCCATATCAAATAATTTATTCAGATTCTCTTCATAACTATTCATGATCACAGTAATCTGATATTTTCTATTCTTTGGAAATAATTCTAATCTTAATCTATAGCATTGTTTTTTCAAAAGCTTATGCTCTTTTGTCCATATTGCGCAAATTAACTCAAAGTCTGGGTTGTCCATTTTATATGCCTTGACAAGCTTGTCTGTTACCCCTAATTCCTCTAATTTAAGCAACACATCAACATCCTGGAAGTTTTCTGGTTTAGAGACAGCATCCCTGTATTTTTTGTATAGTCCTTCATCCCTTGGCCAAAAAAGAACTGCCAGATTCTTCGGAGTGTCCTTATTTGTCCCATTGTCAGGAGCAAAACAAAAGGCATGGTCATCGCTTGCTACATTTTTATATTCAGGATAAAGTTTCATGGAAAATCCATACCTCACAAATCGTGCTGTATTACCCTTAAAATCAGGGTTTGCCTTTCGAATAAATGTTCCCTTTCTTTCTCCACATCCAATAAGTACGCACAGCACTAGGGCTAATAATAATACCTCTCGTCGAATATACATCTTGTTAGAACCTCCGGGTTAATATATGTAAAATAGGCTGTAGACTATTAGGCTGTAGGAGGAAGGGAACACAACCCCCTAACCCCCTTTTCTAAGGTGGAATAGAGAAATACAGCCATTCACAACTTGCCTATTTTGTCACCCTGATTGTGCCTATAGCCTGCACCCTAAAAGCCTACAGCCTAAACACCTATATATCTACAGCTCATCTATCGCCCTTATCGCCGCATCCTCCCTTTCCAGAACGCGCAGGAAGGCATCTACTACTACAGGATCAAACTGAGTGCCAGAGCCGGCTTTAACTTCCATGATTGCCTTTTCTCTTGGCATTGAGTCCCGGTAGGGGCGTTTTGATACCATGGCATCAAAGGAATCAGCCACACTTAATATCCTTGACTTGAGTGGGATTTGTTCACCCTTCAAGCCACTTGGATAACCATTGCCATCGTATCGTTCATGATGATGCAAGATTATTTCAGCTACATCGTTAAACATATCTATATGCTTGACTATTTTTGACCCAATATCCGGGTGTTCTTTTATCATTTCCCATTCTTCCCGCTCCAAAGCACCTGGTTTTGAGAGAATTCCATCTTTTATTCCTATCTTACCAATATCATGAAGAAGCCCAATTATACCTATAAGATTTTTTTCATCAGTTGAAAAATTCAGTTCATCTGCAATAGCTATAACATGCTTTTGTACCTGAGATGAATGCCCCATGGTATAGGGATCCTTAGCATCAATAGCTGATGAGAGTGCCTTAACTGTGTTAAGAAATAGTTCCTTGAGTTGAAGATTCAGGTCTGTTAATTCAGCCATCTTTTCCTCTAAGGTAGCGTAAGTCTTAGAGCGTTCAATAGCTCCTCCAATCTCTGCAGCAAATATTGAGGCAAGCATAAGATCGTCCATGGTAAAGCATACTATTGTTTTTATTTTATTTATCCGTAACACACCGATAACACCATCTTTCACTCGAAGTGGCACACACATACATGATGTTACCTTATGATGATTTGTTACATTAGTAAACCTTTTGTCGTTAGCTGCATTACCAACTATAAGTACTGGTTCATTATGCTCCAGTACCCAGCCAGCTACATCTTCACCCCTTTTTATTCGTTGCGATCTGACAATTTCCTTGTCAATTCCCTTGCTTACTGTGATATAAAGTTCATCTTTTGTCTTGTCTAAAAGCATCAAACTGTCCTCATCTGCATGCATAACCTTGACAATTGTAGCCATAATCACGACAGAGAGGTCATCAAAATCTGTTGTTGAACTAAGTAGTCTTGTAGCCTCATGTATAGCAGAAAGCTCGGCTATCTTTTTGTCTAACTTAAAGGAAAGCTGCCTCTTCTGGAGTATATTCTTTATTGTGGTTTTGAGCTTCTCCATCTCAAGGGGTTTATGAAGATAATCATATGCCCCTTCCCTCATTGCTTCAACCGCAGTCTCTATAGAGCCATAAGCTGTAAGCATAACTATATCTATAGCATTGTTCATATTCTTCAGCCTTTTTAATGTCTCTATCCCATTCAAGCCAGGCATCATCAAGTCTATAAAAGCAATATCTATCTGATACTCTTCTACTATTTTGCAGGCATCAAATCCATTGGAGGCAGTATGAATATTTACCCCTTCATCTTGAATTGCTAATTGATAAATCCCAAGAATATCTTCATCATCATCTACAAATAAAATATTTGGTAATAATTCCATTTTTTTCTCCTGTTGTTTGGAATGGTAGTACGGTAATCGGTAAGTAAGGGAATGGTCATAAGGTCATAAGGTAGTACGGTAATCGGTGAAGAGGTTACTCTATTCCTTACCGATTACCTTACTACCTTACTACCTTCCGACCTCTCCCCCCCGTCGCCCCTGAATACTGCCTCGTGGACAATACCTCAATCCCATGCCTGTCCACAGCCTTAAGCGTATAATAATACATCAGATTAGCCACAAGATTTTCATCTATAATATAATCAGTAGTGATATTATCCCTGACCAAACTGCCAATTTCTCCCTGAATAATAGAGCGATACAGCCGTACATGGGAAAAATTACTGTCCCCAGGTTTCTTCCATCTAATCTGAAGGCTGTTGCCCTTACCTGTATCAATAATCTGTACGGCTTCTATCCCTTCTATGGGCTCTGAAAATGTTTTGCCGCTACAGGTATCAGAATAGGCTGATTCGCCTTTAAGGTTGTAGGCTGCCACGCGGTATTCATATTTGGTTACAGCCAGAAGTCCGGTATCTGTAAATTTGGTTGTATTTACAGGTACATCTGTTACAACATTAAACTCACCCTCACCTGTTTTTCTTTCTATGACAAACCCTGTTTCATTATTAGAGTTATCTATCCATGAAAGTTCAGCCCCTTTGGATGAGCAAACCCTTATGCTCAGGCTTGAGGGTGCATCTGGTGGGGAACTACCCCCTTCTAAGGCATACATCTTTCCATCCATGCAACCAAAATATACCATACCATCAGTGCTGATAGTAGGGGAAGAGGCAATACGGCTCTTGCTTGTATACGCCCAGATAATCTCACCATCCTTATTCATGGCATATATGGTTGAATCCCCACCAATATACATTATGCCAGAGGAATCAATGGATGGGGCAGAATATATCCAGCCAATCTGGTGCTGCCAGTCAGACTGACCTTGATCATTTATTCGATAAATTTTACTTGTTCCGGTTGGCTCATTTGAGACCGCATATATTCCTCCATCAGGTCCAACCATAACAGATTGATTTATCCAGCCTGAGGTGGCATATTTCCATTTTAGTTCCCCTGCCTCTGAAAAGGCATAAAGGTTGTCGCCATTTTTATCCTTAATCCCAATATAAATGGAATTATCATACCCTACCCCGGCTGCTGCCCGAATTCCATAAGTAACAGGGTATTTCCATTGTATCTTCCCCAATTCAGAAATGGCATAAATAGCACTGTCATTTTCATTCCCATTTACGCCAACGAATACACTGCCATTAAGTCCGACCACAGGAGAGGAAAATCCTTGACCCTTTAATCGTATGCTCCATTTTATATCACCATTTGTCAGAAAGGCGTAAAGCTCTCCAGAGACAGAGATAATGTATATTACTCCATTATGAATGATTGGAGAGGATTCAACAGATTCCCCGATAGAATATTTCCATCTCAACCTGCCATCTGTAGTCAGGCTATAAAGATACCCATCCCGAGATCCAGCATAGATAACATTATCATCCGTATCCATAACTGGTGAAGAGACAATGGGTTTTAATGTTTCATACGCCCATAATTGCTCCCCTGTATCTGACTTAAGGCAATAAATCTTCCCATCCGTAGAGCCAAAGAATAGCTTTTTATCATTAGAAAGGATGGCAGATGAGTTCCGTATCCCCTGCCCTGTTTGAAAGCTCCATTTTAATTGTGGTGCAAATTCCTCGCAACTAAGTGGGTGCTGAATAGACTTCTGCAGGAGGCTAATCTCACCCTGTCCAAGGGCAATAGCAATCAATAAATTTGATGGTTGCGATTCACCAATGTCATTGTAGGCAACTACCTGATATTGATATGTCCCCCTACCCAGAATATCCGTATCCTCAAAGTTGCATATATTCCTCTCAACTGTAGCGATAACCTTGTACTCGGTGCTTCCTCCCTCTGCCCGCTCAATACGAAAGCCTGTCTCATTTGAGGAGTTATCCTGCCAGGAAATATGGATTGCCTCTCTGCTTGCTGCGACTAAAATTAGATTATCAGGTGGTTTCGGGATGGTATTGGGTGTTTTTACCACAACAGTATTGGAATAAATTGAATGCTCATTTCCCTTAACGGCATTCATTCGATAATGATAGGTACTGTTAGCTACAAGTTTTATATCTATATAAGAGGTAGCCCCTGAGGCAATACTTGCTATCTCCTGAAAATCTGTATCCTGTGATGCTCTTTCTAAGACAAACCCTGCTTCATCATCAGGATTATCCTGCCAGATAAGATGAATACAGCCATCCTGTGGTGCAGATGCCTCAAGATTACTGGGGGGGGCAAGTGGTGGCTGAGTAGTGGTAATTGTTACGACTTGAGAATAATCAGATGAGCCAAACTTGTTGCAGCTACGAACCCGATATGTATAAGCTGTTTTTGGGATAAGATTTATCTCTGTAAATATGGTATTATTTTTTGATACCCTTGCTATTTCATAGAATTTTTCACGAATCTTTTTTTCAATGATAAACCCTTCTTCATCATTGGAATTATCTATCCATGAAAGGTTTATCTGGAATGGACCAGAGGCAATCCCATTTAATCCAGAGGGTGGAAGGGGTGGTCCGAGTGTAGATATTTTTGCCTCATTACTATAAAGAGACGACCCAATATCATTATAGGCGATGACACGATAGATATAGGTTGTTTTAATGCCAATATTTTTATCTTCATAATGGCTGTTATTGGTTGGGACACTGGCTATCTCCACAAACTGGGTATCCTGCTTTCGTTCAATCCTGAATCCCGCCTCATTTGATGAATTATCATGCCATGAAAGCTCAATCCCCTCTTCTCCTGCCATAGCATTCAGTCCTGATGGGAAGAATGGCAGTGTATCCCTGGTGATCGCCTTTATCTCCTCAGAGTATTTTGAGTTTCCACTCATGCTATAGCTACAAATCCGATAAAAATAAACGATATTTGGAAGCACCTCAGTATCCCTATAGGTTGTTATGGCTGAACCAATGGTGGCAATCTCCTCATAAGGGGTATTCTCTCTTCTCCTTTCCAATCTAAAGCCTGCCCGATCACCATTACCAACCCATGAAAGACAGATATCCATCATGGAAATATTAGCCACCCTCAACCCTGATGGTGGCTGGGGCAATCCCCTTGAGGTTTTAATACTAACCACATCCGATATTCCCTCACCGCTTTTATTGTAGCTAACCACTTGATATGAATAGTTTGTATCAGGTAAAAGATTTGTATCAATATATTGAGTACTGTTTGGATCAAGCCTGACAATAGGTGCAAACCCATCCTCTCCCGGAGCTTTTCTCTGTACCTTAAATCCGGACTCATTTACTGCTGTATCCTTCCAGGTAATCTTTATTTGTGTTGGTTCAACAAGTAATGCCGATACGGCTATTGGTTCAGAGGGTGGGGATAAGGGAATTGTAACCAATATAGGTTGAGTATATTCTAATCTTCCAAAGTCATTAAAGGAAACTATACGGTAACGGTATGTTATTCCATATTTTACCCTTATATCCTCATAGTTTGTTGTGTTTGGCTCAAGGGTGCAAACAAGTTTATACTCCTTCTGCCCTTTTTCTGACTTGACTATCTTAAAACCATTTTCATTATTAGAGGTATCTAACCATGTAAGAAAAACACCCTTGGTAGAAGATACAGATGCTGCCTTAAAATCACCTGGCAGGTTAGGCAATTTTGGTGCAGTATTAACCTCAAGGATATTGCTGTATTCTGATTTGTGGGTAGCATTATAGCTACAAACTCGATAGAAATATATGTTGTTTATCTTAACCTGTTTATCTGTAAATCTCAAAGAATCTGGTTTCAGCGAGGATATGGTTGTAAATGTTCCATTGTTTATCTTTTTTTCAAGGATAAATCCCTGCTCATTCTGGGAGTTATCGTGCCAGGATACAATAATCTCCTGCTTGTTAAATCTTGTCAAGACAAGCATATCAGGTGGAGATGGCGGAATTTTTGGTGTATGAACAAGAGACTCGTTTGAATAGCCTGAAAGCCCTGCTTCATTAAATGATAGAATTCGATAAGAATAGTCTGTATCAGGGATGAGGTTATTATCCTGATATTTGACTGTATCTGGTGCGAGTTTGCATAACTCGGTATATGTGCCGTCAATCAGCCGTTCCAATAGAAAGCCTGATTCATTAGATGCTGTATCCTGCCAGGCAAGGATTGTCTGTGTTCCTTTCGTATTCACCTGAAGGCTCGTAGGTGGTGGTGGTGGTATCTGAGGGGTAGTAAGAGTAACCTCATTGCTATACTTTGAGATACCGCCAGCATTATAGGCACAGACCCGATAGGAATAATTCGTCTTGGGGAGGAGTCCTGTATCCTTAAAACTGGTGATATTTTTATTTACCCTGCTCATTTCTATATAATCATTATCAGGGCAGACACATAGATCTGCCCCTACGGTTTTTCTTTCGATAATAAAGCCATCCTCCCTGTCAGTAACATCCTTCCAGAAAAGAGTAGGGGCAGATCTATGTGTCTGCCCTGATAAAACTTGCAGATCCTTAGGGCTATCAGGCAATTTAACACCCTTTTGAGGCAGAGCCTTAGCCGTGCTGGCAAGTCCATAAATATCACCCTTCCTGTCTCCAACAAAAAGCATATCACTCGGACCAAGCGATATGGGGCAAGGTGTTATCCCAACCTGATAATTCCATTTTATCTTACCATCGGGAAGGATAGCGTAAATGTTTCCAGAACGCGAAGCAATATAAACCACACCCTTTGCATCAACTATTGGATGAGAACGAAAGATAGCTCCAGTGGAAACAATCTGCATACCCTCTTTGGTAATGATACAAAGACCATCCTCTACCCCCAGATATATCTCCTGATGAATCCCGAAGGCAGGCAGGGAATAGATAGAGGAATTTATCTCCATAACATTCATGGTATTGCCATCTGAGGCAATGGCTAAAAGGGTATTATCAACAGTGGTAATGTATATATATCCATCATCTGGAGAGATAACCGGGGAAGAAAATGGCGATACTCGTAGCCCTTTTTCCCATTTTATCTTACCATCAGGGGTCAGGGCATACAGGCTGCCATTGATGGAGGAAATGTAGACTATTCCTGATGCATCTATGGCTGGTGTTGATTTAATCGGGCTATCGAGAAGAACATTCCATCTGGGTTTGCCATCCTTGCTTACAGCATAAAAATTACCATCACCTGAGCCAAAGTATATTGTCTCATCATGAGCGACAACAGGGGATGCCCATTCCACCGGGGTATTGGTGGGATATTTCCATTTAATACTCAGTGTTCCCTTGTCTAAGGCACAAAGGTTGCCATTCTTACACAAGACATAAATTGTACCTGATTGACCCAAGGCAGCAGTAGAATCTATACCACTGCCAAGATTTACAGAATATTCCCTGCCATCATTGGCAATGGCAAAAAACATCCCTTCTGTGCTGCCAAAATAAACCCGACCAGATTGGTCAACAACAGGCTGACCACTTATATATCCACGGATATGCTTACCCCACTTTATTACTGGCAAGGTATCTGGTCCCAAAAAAGTACTTTTGCCAGTATGCTGGATATTTTGTTGAAGACATGGCCATTCTGCTGCATGAAGGGTCATGCATGGTAACAGTAAATATAAGCTAATGATAGCATAAGCCATGCCAAATCGCAGGGCATTATTAATGCAGGCATTTATTGTCATATAAAAGGGTTCTCCGTATTTGAAATAATTCAGCCTTCAGCCTTTATATTTTATCATATCCTAAATGGATTGTCAACAAATAAAAAAAAATTCATAACTATTCACCGCAGAGATCACTGAGATTGAGGATAGAAGAGAAAATATGGTATGTAAGGGTTATGAAGTGTATCAGCCATGACGATATATGATTATAGGACTCGTGAAGGAATAAGTTGTACACCAAGAGTCGCCGAGACACTTGGCTGACAAGGCGTGAGAAGTGAGCATACTACTGTATGTAAGCGACGAACAACGAAGTCAACCAAGATGGATCGGTGGCACGACTGTACAAGTTATTCCTTCACGAGTTCTTATTACAAGAGGAGTAAAAATGCCCACACCAATTGGTCATACACTAACAGCAACAATTATTTACACTATCAGCTGCCAGAGGTGCTATTTCCATAAGAAAAAACAATTCTGGCAAGGATGGGGATACCTTTTGTTTTGCATCCTTCTTACCAATCTGCCGGATATTGACCTTATTTCCCTATCATCAGGGATTGGATTTGGCTGGAAAAACCATCACGGCCCAACACATTCTCTTGGTTTTGTGTTTCTCATAGCCCTTATTGTCAGCGTGGTAGCAGGGATATTTCGAGGAAATTGGAAGAGATGGTGTCTGTTGAGTAGCTTGTGTGTTGGCTCTCATGTTGTTATGGATATGTTTATCACCAAAAGGGGGTTGATGTTATTTTATCCCTTGAGCACGCATCGAATTATTATGGCTACTGGCTGCTTTCCCTTTGGCTACTCATCAGATATGGGATTTGTTAGCTTTGTGGTCATGAGTGCAATTGAGGAGGCAATTATTCTGGGGGGGATTTTGATTGTCGTGTGGAAGATGATGCTTGGGGGCAAGCATTGATTACCGAATTTATGTGAAACAATCTTTCGACCTGTGCAGTTGAAATTCACTACATACCCTTAAAATATTTGCAATTTTCATGAGATAAAGGGGACGGTTCACCTTTGTTTGAAAGCTTGCGGTTAGTTGAGAGTGCAATATTCCCCCTTAGAAAAGGGGGTTAGGGGGTTGTATTCTGTAGATGATGTCCCCTTGCCCGAAAGGAATCATATGAAAAACGATGAAAGTGAA
>JAZDHC010000132.1:0-3359 GCA_043806395.1 Candidatus Desantisiibacteriota bacterium
TTGTACACCAAGAGCCACTGAGACGCTTGGCTGGCAAGGCGTGAGAAGCGAGCATACTACTGTATGTAAGCGACGAACAACGAAGCCAGTCAAGATGTATCGGTGGCACGACTGTACAAGTTATTTTTTCTTGACGACTTATTACTCCCATTCAATTGTCCCCGGTGGCTTTGAAGTAATATCATACACCACCCTATTTATCCTTGGCACCTCATTAACAATACGATTAGCAATGGTACTCAGGAGGTCATGAGGCAATGGTGCCCAATCAGCGGTCATAGCATCCTGACTGATTACTGCTCGAAGGGCAACAACATTTTCATATGTCCTTTTATCACCCATTACACCCACTGTTTTTATCGGTAAAAACACCCCAAAAGCCTGCCATATGTCCCGATAAAGTCCGGCTCGTTTTATCTCTTCAATAATAATGGCATCCGCATCCCTTAAGGTATCAAGTTTTTCCTTATCAACTGACCCAATGATCCGTACTGCAAGTCCTGGTCCAGGGAATGGGTGCTGCCAGATAATCTCATCCGGCAAACCCAGTTCACCCGCTATTATCCGTACCTCATCCTTAAATAATTCTCGAAATGGCTCAATGAGTTTGAGTTTCATTCTTTTAGGCAGCCCGCCTACATTATGATGGGTTTTAATTATAGCCGAGGGTCCCTTGGTAGATACGCTTTCAATCACATCAGGATACAATGTGCCCTGAGCAAGAAAGCCAGCATTTCCAAACCGTTTTGCCTCTTCCTCAAATATCTTGATAAACTCCCTGCCAATTATTTTTCGTTTCTTTTCCGGAGAGGCAACGCCCTTTAACTTATTCAAAAACCTTTCCTCTGCATCAACAAAATCCATGTTAATATGATAATCGTCACGAAATGTTTTAATAACCTGTTTTGCCTCACCTTTGCGAAGCAATCCATTGTCAACAAAGATACAGGTAAGCTGATCACCAATAGCCTCACGGATCAGTACCGCTACTGTGGATGAATCAACACCACCACTCAAGGCACAGATAACCTTTTCCTTACCCACATTTGCCCGAATCTCCTCTATGGAGTTTTTGATAAACGATGTCATTGTCCATGAGCCGCTGCATTTGCACACCTTAAACAAGAAGTTTTTTAATATATTTATGCCATACTCAGTATGTGCTACCTCTGGATGAAACTGAACACCGTAGAGATTTCCATTTCCATGAATAGCGGTATACGGGGCATTTGTTGTTTTTCCAAGCATCTTAAATCCATGTGGCAGCCTCATCACCTGATCCCCATGACTCATCCAGACCGTTAAATTCGATGGAATTCCAGAGAAAAGCTCATCAGTCTCTGTAACAGTCATCTCTGCCCGGCCATATTCACCTTTGCTTGCTTGTATAATCTCACCACCGAGTGTTTGCACCATCCATTGCAACCCATAACATATCCCTAATATTGGTACCCCATATTGAAATATCTCAGGGTTACCACAAGGGGCATACTCATCATAAACACTGGCAGGACCACCAGAAAGGATAATTCCTTTTACATTTTCAAGATTGGTTATCTTGCTATCAAAAGGCACTACCTCACAATAAACCTGCATCTCCCGTATCCTGCGAGCAATCAGCTGCGTGTATTGTGAACCAAAATCTAAGACAATAATCATTTCATTATGTTTCAAAAGACTACCTCCATCGTACACCTATGGTACAAGGATATAATAACATAAATTTAGAGCATTGTCAAGGATTTTGCTTGACTTTCATCAGCTTCTTATGTTATAGTGTAAGTATGCGTTTAGTCATCATATGACCGTTTGGTGCGTTGTAGGGACATCCCCTTGTGGGTGTCCGATTTCTGCAGAGATTAAAAAGCTTGAACACCTTAGTACTAAAAATTTAAGGAGGTAAGGAAAAATGAAGAGGTATCAAGGTTTGAAAAAGATGGGATTAATGGGAAGTGTGGTGTTGGTCTTGGGTGTGCTTCTGGGACTGGTGGCAAATTATGCAGTGGCGGATACTGGAAATTTGATTCTGAATTCCGGGGCAGAGAATGGTATGGCTAACTGGGATAGTGGTGGAACCAATTTTAGAGCGAGCAATGAGTATGGGGCACGGAGTGGGAGCTACCATTTTTATGGTGGAGATAATAACGGTTATTCACAAGCAGCTCAATTTGTGGATATCTCAAGCTATGCTAAGGCAATAGATGATGGACAGGTATGGGCAAGTCTTGGTGGTTATGTGAAAGGTTATGGTGGCGACCGTGACGAGGCAAGATTGGCTTTGTGGTTTATGTCTGGAGATAATACGCTGCTTGCTGACTATGGCAAAGGGTATCAGGATCTTTATGAAAGCTGGGAATATTGGGATAGTTCCCTATGGGACAAACTCCTGTTATCAGGCTGCAGAACAGGGTCAAGGTTAAAGCCCAGTCCGCAGGCGGCACCGGTCTTATTGAAGCCCTGCTCAGTGATAAGTCACTCTCTGCCACAGGCGTCAATTACAGTATGCCGCTATTTGCCGGAAGGTATCTTTTCCTTGCCGAAAGGTCAGGGCATGACATTCGTATCAAGGAAAGCACACCGGGATATGACTCAAATACTCAATTAGTCACCATTTCCGAGGCCAGGACAAATATTGATTTTATTGATTGGACAACCCGCAAGTTGACTGTATTTGTTGAGGATTCCGGCGGATATAAAATTGCCAGTCAAACGATTACAGTTAGCGGTGATAACGGACAGGCAGAGGGAATATCTGATGAGGCAGACGGCAAGTTTGTAGTTACCTTAAACCCTGGTATATACACAGTGAAGGTGCAGGGAGCTGACCCTGAGGAAAAAGAGGTGGATTTAACTGGTGGCGATGAGTTGGCAAATCTTGCACTGACGGATTAGGGTTCAACAGGAATCCAATCTCAAGTAAGGCATTGTATCGGCGATCAAACTCATGGATGTCGTTCTGACTTAAGCTATTTTTGGAGTGTTTACATTGTTCAACTTGTTTATTGATCTCCAACAATAGCGTCTTTAGTTCATTGGCCCATGATTGATCCTTTTGTTCAAAAGCCCAGGTCAGTTCACGCATTATATGGGCATTACAAAAGGCATGTCCACAGGTGTATTGCAAATAGGACTTCCAAAAGTCATGAACAACTGTTCCCTTGTAGTGTGATAAGATGCCAAGGGCATCGGTTGCTTCTTTACCACGCTTAGCATGAATACCGTGGGACGAAGGCTTTTGGTCATTCTTTTCAAACCATCGCTTGATGGCGGCTTGTGACTATTATGGCTGTCTTTTGACAGTTGAGATTCTAATGCTGTAATACGCAGATGGAGTTGAGTGTTTGTTGCTAACAGTTGAG
>JAZDHC010000133.1:0-2424 GCA_043806395.1 Candidatus Desantisiibacteriota bacterium
CAGAGACGCAGAGTCGCAGAGAATTTATATGCTTCATTCAGCGTTTCTTCTCTGCGACTCTGCGTCTCTGCGGTGGAAAAATATCAAAATGAGAATTACTACCATTGCGTCAGTTTAAGGTTGTTGAGACACTACAGCCTATAGCCTAATAGCCTATAGCCTAATAACCTACAGCCTAAATTCCGAGGAAAGAGGATATGGAATATAAAATAGAATTGGTTAATCTCTCATTTTATTATGGTGATTTCCATGCATTGAGAAATATAAACATGCAGATTGGGTCAAAAACCATTACAGCCTTGATAGGTCCATCCGGGTGTGGTAAATCAACCATGCTGCGAACCATTAATCGCATAAATGAGCTGATTGATGGCACCAGAATAGAAGGCAAGATATTGATTGATCAAGAGGATATCTATCACCCAAAAACTGATATTCTTGAATTGCGGAAAAAGGCAGGCATGGTATTTCAACGACCAAATTGTTTTCCATTATCGGTTTATGATAATATTGCCTATGGTCCAAGGGTGCATGGCATCAGAAAAAAGGCAGAATTAGACGAAATGGTTGAACAAAGCCTGAAGGCAACATGGCTCTTTGACGAATTAAAGGACAAGTTGAAAAAATCTGCTTTGAGCCTTTCCTTAGAGTATCAGCAACGACTCTGTATTGCCCGGGTATTGGCTCTGGGCTCAGAGATTATCCTGTTGGATGAACCGTGTTCTGCCCTTGATCCTATTACTACCTTGCGTATTGAGGAGTTATTGATTGAACTGAAAAAAAATTATACCATTGTCATTGTTACCCATAATATGCAGCAGGCAGCCAGGGTTTCAGATTATTCAGGGTATATGTTAATGGGTGAGCTTGTTGAGGTTAACGAAACGGCTAAAATATTTACCAGTCCGCAGGATAAACGGACAGAAGATTATATTACAGGAAGGTTTGGATAAACAAGGAGGAAAAAAATGGAACGAGTATTTGATATTGAGCTAAAGGAATTAAGAGACAAATTAATCTACATGAGCCAGATAGGGGAGAAGATGATAGATCTTAGCCTTCGTGGATTAGTTGAGAGGAACAAGGAACTATCCGGGCAGGTCTTTGAGTGTGAACAAGAGATAAACAAATTGCATATTGAGGTAGACGAGTTGTGCATAAGACTGCTTGCCCTACGGCAGCCAATAGCTGCAGACCTGAGGCTTATTACCGCCGCCATGAAGATAAATAGTGAATTGGAGCGAATCGGCGATCAATCTGTTAATATCTCAGAAAACACAGCCATATACCTTGAACATCCTCCATTAAAGCCACTTATAGATATTCCTCGCATGGTTGAAATAACAAAGGAAATGGTTATTGATAGTATTACCGCATTTGTCAATGAAGATGTGGGGTTAGCCCGTTCAGTACTTAAAAGGGATGATGATGTTGATAACTTGAATCACCAGATCTTTCGTGAGCTTCTGACCTACATGTTGTCTGATGCAACAGCTATTCAACGGGCATTATGCCTTATCCTGATTAGCAGAAATATTGAGCGCATTGCTGATCATGCCACAAATATCTGTGAGGATGTTGTCTTTATGACATTGGGGAAGGATATCCGGCATCATATGGAAAAACAATGAGATTGTCTTGTAGTGTGCAGTGCTTATCTCTGTTTCGGAGCAATCCCTCTTGAGAAGGGTGGACACTACTGTGGACGAGGTGTTATCCCGCTGACAGGGGTAGGGGATGGGAAAAATATCAATACTTAATGTAACTACTCAGCTATTGTTATTTCAGACACATTTTGAATCAGCCAACTATTCAAAGAGTGTAAGTAAGGTAAAAGGGAACAGGGAAGAGATTAAAGGGAAAAGGGAAAAGGGAAAAAGCTGGAAAAAGGGGAAAAAGAAACATAATTCTCTCTCTTTTCCATTTTCCCCTACTTTCCCCTTTTCCCTTATTTACACCTGAGTAGTTACCATTATTTCTACAAAAAAATACCTTTATCTCATGAAAATTGCAAATATTTTAAGGGTATGTAGTGAATTTCAACTGCACAGGTCGACAATTTTTCCTCCATAAGCTTGCTTATCCTTACCCACATCTTTTAACTCTTTGCAAGACAAATAATTATATGTCATAAGTGGGGACGGTTCACCTTTATTTGAAAGCTTGCGGTTAGTTAAGAGTGTAAAATTCCCCCTTAGAAAAGGGGGTTAGGGGGTTGTATTCTGTAGATGATGTCCCTTGCCCGAAAGAAATCATATGAAAAACGATGAAAGTGAACCGTCCCGGAAAAGGGGAAAGTAGGGGAAAATGGAAAAGAGAGAGAATTATGTTTCTTTTTCCCCTTTTTCCAGCTTTTTCCCTTTTCCCTTTAATCTCTTCCCTGTTCCCTTTTACCTTACTTACACTCTTTGAATAGTTGGCTGA
>JAZDHC010000134.1:0-6421 GCA_043806395.1 Candidatus Desantisiibacteriota bacterium
CATCTTTGTTTGAAAGCTTGCGGTTAGCTGAGAGTGCAAAATTCCCCCTTAGAAAAGGGGGTTAGGGGGTTGTATTCTGTAGATGATGTCCCTTGCCCGAAAGAAATCATACGAAAAACGATAAAAGTGAACCGTCCCGAAAAATCAAAATCTCAGGGATCACATGACCGATTTTGAATTGATATTTACCATGCTATCCCCTGTGTGCAAGGTGAAAAAAATAATTGACTTATTGTGGATATTATTGTATAATTTTATGTGGATGAAATGTAACTACTCAGGTGTAAATAAGGAAAAAGGGGAAAGTAGGGAAAAATGGAAAGAAGAGAGAGAATTATGTTTCTTTTTTCCCTTTTTCCAGCTTTTTCCATTTTCCCTTTAATCTCTTCCCTTTCCCTTTTACCTTGCTTACACCCTTTGAATAGTTGGCTGATTCAAAATGTGTTTGAAATAACAAGAGCTGAGTAGTTACGATGAAATTAGTGAAGGAGGCAACAAATGAAGACAATTCAAGTACCAATGGATGAAGTATTGCTGGGAGAGATTGCTCAGAGAGCAAAAACAGAATTCAAAAACAGGTCTGCTTTCATCAGAACAGCCTGTCAATATTTCATTAAATATTTAGACAAGACAAAGAAGGAAGAAGAGTATGCTAAGGGTTACCGTAAGATGCCAGAAAAGGTTGAGATGGCAAGAATGTCATCAACAATTGTTACTGAGTTAATGCAAAAGGAGCAGTGGTAATGAAGAGAGGAGAAGTTTGGTGGGCAAATTTACCTGCTCCAATTGGCAGAAGACCTGTGCTTCTACTTTCTCGCAACAAAGCCTATGAGGTTCGCAATGCTGTAACAGTAGCTGAAATCACAAGCACCATCCGTAATATCCCTGTTGAAGTAAAATTGACAATCAATGATGGGTTGCCAAAGAAATGCGTGGTAAACCTTGATACTATCATTACCATTCCTAAAGATTTGCTGGTGGAATATATCACTACTCTAAATATTGGGAGAATGGAGGAAGTAAATGAGGCTGTAAGATTTGCGTTATTTTGGCGATAACAACAAGCATTCACAGTATAACAAATACCCCTAATAGTTGGTATTTCTGTAGAAACAAAGCAATCCCTGTCCGTCTATGGATTCAATGATGAGAATTGCCCCCTTCACTATTTTTTTATTGACACAACCACAAATCCATGATAAAATCTTGTCTATAACAATAACTATCTTAGTCATATGGAGGATACATGGAACCGTCAGAATCTTTTAATTTCATTGAAGATATTATCAATCAAGACATAGCGTTAAATAAAAACAACAAAAAGGTTGAGACTCGATTTCCGCCTGAACCAAATGGGTATCTTCATATTGGACATGCCAAATCTATTTGCCTTAACTTTGGTATTGCAAATGAGTATACTGGCAGATGCCATCTGAGGTTTGATGATACTAATCCGACTAAGGAAGAGGTTGAATTCGTAGAATCAATCAAAAAAGATGTCCAATGGCTGGGATTTGATTGGGGTCAGCATCTCTATTATACATCAGACTATTTTGATAAACTATATGAATATGCTGTTGAATTAATCAAAAAAGATAAGGCGTATGTGTGCCATTTGAGTCCAAATGAGGTCAGGCAGTATCGCGGCACTTTAACTCAATCTGGAAAGGACAGCCCGTATCGAGATCGCTTGACCGATGAAAATCTGGAGCTGTTTGAAGGGATGCGAAATGGGGAGTTTGAGGAAGGCTCTTGCGTGCTTCGTGCAAGGATTGATATGTCTTCGCCAAACCTGAACATGCGTGATCCAGTACTTTATCGGATCATTAAAAATACACCTCATCACCGTACAGGTACAATGTGGTGCATCTATCCATCTTACGACTACGGTCACCCCCTTTCTGATGCCATTGAAGGGATTACCCATTCTATATGCACCCTGGAATTTGAGGATCATCGTCCATTATATGATTGGATATTAGATGAATCAAATGCCCCATGCCATCCACAACAGATTGAATTTGCACGACTTAATCTTACCTACACAGTGATGAGCAAGAGAAAACTCAAGGAATTGGTTACAGGAGGCAATGTGACTGGCTGGGATGATCCACGGATGCCCACTATTTCAGGCTTGCGAAGACGGGGCTATACCCCAGGAGCAATCAGAAAATTTTGTGAGATTATTGGTGTGTCAAAGGCAAATAGTGTGGTTGATATTGCCCTGCTTGAGCATTGTCTTCGCGAGGATTTGAACCTGCGAGCTCCACGGGTTATGGCAGTGCTAAATCCTCTGCGAGTGGTGATAGATAATTATCCAGAAGATAAGCATGAAGAATTGGACGCAGAGAATAACCCGGAAGATCCCTGTATGGGTAGCAGGAAGATTCCTTTTGAAAGGGTTATCTATATTGAACAAAATGATTTTTGTGAGCTGCCGCCTAAGAAATTTTTCCGTTTGTCACCGGGACAAGAGGTACGATTAAAGCATGCCTATTATATTAAATGTGTGGCAGTAATTAAGGATGAAGAGGGTAGGGTAGTTGAAATTCATTGTACTTATGACCCTGAAACTAAGGGCGGCTGGTCAAAGGATGGTCGCAGAGTTCTGGGAACATTGCATTGGGTTTCAGCTAAGCTTGCTATTCCTGCTGAGGTGCGACTGTACTCAAGTCTTTTTGTCAAACCAAACCCGGAAGAGGCAGAAGATTTTAAGTCCAACCTGAATCCCAACTCACTTGCAAAATGTACAGCTCTGGTTGAGCCATGCCTTGTAAAGTCAAGTGTTGGCAGTCAATACCAATTTCTAAGACATGGCTACTTTTGTGTGGATATTGATTCCACCCCAGATATGCCTGTTTTTAATCAAACAGTAGCGTTAAAAGATTCATGGGCGAAGGCTGAGAAGGCAAAGGGATAGGGACATGGAGAGCGTTGCATAGTTATACTCAGCAATGTCATAAATTGTGTTTTTCGCTGGTCTTAATCAACGATAGCTGCGTTGTTCAGGTTCGTAGGGGCGAACCTATGTGTTCGCCCAATTATTTGGGTAGACACACAGGTCTACCCCTACGGTTCACCTCACGCGCCCTTGCTCTCCTTGATTAATCTTCACCGAAAATTCACAATTTATGCCCTCGCTGAGCATATCAGCCTTCAGTTTTAGTCCATGGACTACTGACAGCTGATAGCTGAACGCTTACAAAGGACTCGTGAAAAAATAAATTGCACACCAAGAGTCAGTGAGACGCTTGGCTGGCAAGGCGTGAGAAGCGAGCATACTACTGTATGTAAGCGACGAATAACGAAGTCAGTCAAGATGGATCGCTGACACGACTGCTGCAAGTTATTTTTTCACGAGTCCAAAATATAGGAGGAAAAAGATGCCTAATCCAAAAAGAAAACATTCAAGAGCAAGAAGGGATAAGAGAAGAGCAAACTGGAAGTTGACAGCCCCTGGTCTTTCTGTTTGTCCTGAATGTACTAAAGCCAAACCGTCTCATCAGGCATGTCCGTCATGTGGTTCTTATAAGGGACGCATAGTGGTAAGAATAGCAGAAGAAAAAGAGTAGTGTAGTCACCATAAACCCTGAAGTGGTAATATTGGGCATGGTTCAAAATTGTTTACCACAGAGTTACAAAGGTACAGAGGATTACAACCCCCTAACCCCCTTTTCTAAGGGGGAATTAGGGAAATACAGTCATCCACTTGCCCACTTTAGTTTGTTACTCTGATTTGAACCATGCCTAATATTGTATGTAGCAGCAATTCTCATTATGACATTTTTCACCGCAGAGACGCAGAGGCACAGAGAAATATGTGCCAGATAAAGGAAATAATGGAGGATAGAAAGAAGCGATTCATGTTGAGTTTACAGTAAAAATCCTCACATCTCTATTGTCACCATATCTTTTTTTACACATTATCTGTGCATTCTCTGCGTCTTTGCGTCTCTGCGGTTCATAATTAGAATTGCTGTGTATGTACGGACAAGGCTTGTCCCTGTCCGTAAACCACAACCCTGAAAGGGTGATGTTATTGTAGGAGATATTAATATATGCAAATAGCTGTTGATGCTATGGGGGGGGATTATGCCCCTGCGGCAATAGTAGCTGGCGTGGTTGAGGCTATTGGCGAATTAAATGATGTAGAGATAATTTTGGTGGGCAAGGAAAAAATTATCCAGGAAGAGATCAAAAAACATAAGTGTCAGCATAGCCTTATTGCCATAGAAAACGCCTCAGAGATTATTGAAATGGATGAATCTCCTGGCATTGCCCTGAAGACAAAAAAGGATTCCTCTATCATGGTCTGTGCCAGATTGATTAAAGAAAAAAAGGCACAGGCAATGGTATCAGCAGGTAATACTGGTGCGATTATGGGGGCAATGTTGCTGAACATGGGAAGATTAAAGGGTATTCTGCGGCCAGCCATTGCAGCTATTATACCAAACTTTAGTGGCGGGGTAACGCTTCTTTTAGATGTTGGGGCAAATGTTGATTGCAAACCTGTATCCTTACTCCAATTTGCGTTGATGGGACAGGTCTATAGCCAGTATATCTTTGGGATTAATAATCCCAGGATTGGAATATTGAGTATCGGAGAAGAGGAATCTAAGGGGAATGAGCTTACTGCAAGTGCCTTTCCTCTCTTAAAAGCAAGCTCGCTTAATTTTTGCGGTAATGCCGAGGGAAGGGATATTGTTAATGGGAAGTTTGATGTTATAGTTTGTGATGGATTTGTAGGGAATGTGGTTTTGAAATTTGGAGAAAATCTGGCAGAAGGGATATCAAATTTTTTAAGGAAAGAATTGACATCTACATTTCTCCTTAAGATAGGTGCATTTCTTTCTATGCCTGCCTTTAGGAAATTTAAGAAATTAGTGGATTACTCAGAGTATGGCGGTGCTCCTTTGCTTGGTGCAAATGGTGTTTCTATCATCTGTCATGGTTCATCATCAGCTAAGGCAATTAAAAATGGGATACGAGTTGCGGCTGAATTTATCAGGCATGATGTAAATAAGCATATTGAGGAGAAGTTGACAGTTGACAGCTGACAGCTGACAGTTGTCAACTAAAGACCATTGTCAGAATCATAAGGTTGTCCATTGTCCACAGCATATCTTTCCATAGATTCTTCGACTGTGGATTGTTGATTGCTTGTATCTTGCTTTTCTTTGCTTTAACTGATAGCTGACAACCGTTAACTGTTAACTGTCAACTGTCAACTGACAGGGGGGTGATTGCCATACATTCTGTAGGAATAATTGGTACAGGGAGTTTCGTCCCGCCAAAGATATTAACAAATCTTGAATTAGAAAAGATGGTGGATACCTCAAACCAATGGATTATTGAAAGAACAGGCATTTGTGAGAGGCGGATTTCTTCACCAGAAACAACAGCCTCAGATCTGGGTGTGCCTGCATCCCTTGCGGCCTTGCAATCTGCCGGGGTTTCTCCAGATGACATAGATTTAATTATTGTAGCTACGGCTACACCTGATATGACCTTTCCATCTACAGCATGTTTTATTCAAAATAAGATTGGTGCATCCAGTGCTGCATGTTTTGATATCTCGGCAGCCTGCACTGGTTTTTCATATGCCTTAGAGACAGGCCGTCAATTTATCGCTACCTCTACCTATAAAACTGCATTGATTGTTGGGGCAGAGGTAATGTCTAAGGTACTTGACTGGACAGATAGAAATACCTGTATTTTATTTGGGGATGGGGCTGGAGCCGCTGTTTTGCAATCTGTTGCGGATAATTATGGTATATTGTCTACGAGCCTTGGTGCAGATGGAAGTCTTGCTTCTATGCTTGATTTACCTGCTGGCGGCTGTATCCGCATGAGTGGCCGTGAGGTATTTAAGGTTGCGGTCAATACTATGGTAGAGGCTGTACAAAAGGCTCTGGATGGTGCTGGAATATCGCAAGAGGCCGTTTCATTGCTCATACCGCATCAGGCAAATATCCGTATCATTGAAGCCATGGGAAAAAGATTGAATATCCCTCAGGAAAGGGTATTTGTCAACCTTCAAAAGTATGGCAATGTCTCTGCTGGCTCAACTATTATTGCTTTAGATGAAGCGGTAAGGCAGGGTAGGGTAAAAGATGGGGATATTGTTGTAATTGTTGCCTTTGGTGGTGGACTTACATGGGGGGCAACGGTGATACGGTGGGGGAAGGGTTTGCGATGAAGATTCAAATCGATCCACTTATGTATTTTATGGGAAGTGGGAGGTGTTAGATGAATGTCTTATACAATGATAAAACAGATCTTCGGGACGGTTCACTTTTATCGTTTTTCGTATGATTTCTTTCGGGCAAGGGACATCATCTACAGAATACAACCCCCTAACCCCCTTTTCTAAGGGGGAATTTTGCACTCTCAGCTAACCGCAAGCTTTCAAACAAAGATG
>JAZDHC010000135.1:0-8044 GCA_043806395.1 Candidatus Desantisiibacteriota bacterium
TCAGCAATTCTCATTATGACTTTTTTCACCGCAGAGACGCAGAGGCACAGAGAAATATGAGACAGATAATGGAGATAATGGGGGATAGAAAGAAACGATTTTCATTGGATTTGCAGTAAAAACACTCACATCTTCATTATCTTCATTATCTTCATTATCTCTATTATCTCCATATCTTTTTATCTGCGTATTCTCTGCGTCTCTGTGTCTCTGCGGTTCATAATTAGAATTGCTGGAGTCCTCTTCGTGTCTCTGTACTTTATATTGACAATGTCCCGATTTTCCCCTACTTCACTACCCCAATCTTCCCCTGCTTAATCACCCCAACCTCATTCCTCAAGGAATAAACATATATCCCAGAAGCAACTGGCTCATTATCCTCATTTCGCAAGCCCCATCTGATTTCATTCACCCCACATTTTTCAAACACCAACTCACCCGCAAGGTTATAGATTCTTAAGGTAACCTGCTTACCTGCAGGCAACGAAGCAAAGATTGCCTCTATCCCCTTTCCTGTATTCACAGGATTTGGATACACGCGAATATCATCAGGATTAGATACCAGCGGGACATTAATAATTATCTCCGATACAATATCCACCTGAATTTCATGTCCTAAGTTTTTAATGTAATTGTACTCTCAATAATCTCATCGATTTTACTTCTCTCTGCTTCAATTTTTTGCTTTATTTCTTCCTGCTTGTCTAATTCTGCTTTGATTTCATCAACGATTTTTTGTTGTTTTTGTAAATCAATATCTGGGATTTGAAAATTTGATATTTCGTTTGCATAAAGCTCTATCTGGTTTGTTGCACCTGTAAAATCTCTTTCTATTTGAAAATAACCTAAAACACTTCTAAAAAAATAAGTAAAAAATAAACAATTATATTTTTTCTTATTAACTCTTATTATTGAAATATGTCCGTCAGCTACTAAGGATTGTTCATCTTCTAATAAATCAATTTTTCCAAGTGATACTTTTCCCGTTGATGCAATTAAAACATCCCCCTCTTTAACTTGTGATTTTATTGAAGAATTGTAAAAATCTTGCTCAACAAATTCCTCTTGTGAAATTTCTATATATCCATTTTTCAAATGCCCCGTTTTTACAACTGGTATTTCGCCATCAAGATTATATTTTGGGCTTGCTCCGCGGTGAATTGGTTCAATGATTATATCTTTAACCTGAATTGTCTCAATTTTATCAATAAAATCCATCAGCTTTTTGGTTGGTGTATTGTGAAATCTTGTAGAAAACCTTAAAATACTGCTCATTGAAAGTTCACCAAAATCTGTTTCAAAAATTTTTAATTTTCTTGCTTTGGCAAATTGAGTTCCTGCTGTCATTCCTTTGCCAAATTCGTTATACAAATTTTCGTCAAACCCAAACTCTCTTGCAAAAACTTTATTGATAGCTTCTTGCTGTGGTGTTATTTGTGATTTTAGTTCCTTGATTTTCTTTTCTATCGGCTCGATTTGAGCAACGATTTGGTCTTGAGTTAATTTTGAAAAAAAAGGAATTTTAATTCTTCCTAATTCATCTTTTGATAAATATTTTGATGTGTATGTTGTTTGAAAAAAGGGTCTTACTTTAAGATTTAGATACCATAAAACAAATTTCTTATTTACTTTTGTTTCATCTAAATTAACTTCAAAAACATTCTGATTTATAAAAACTGATCTGTCAGTTAAAAAAGATAAACCAACTGTCATCGCATTTGAAACGATCAAAGAACCTTTTTTTGCTTGATAAAGTGTTTTTTCTTCATCAATAGCAAAATCTGTAATTTTATCCGCACATTCTGGATTTATGGAAAAAGTTAAAGTATTCACATCGGACATGGTTAAAAATTCATTTTCACCATTCCAATATTCCTCGTTAAATCTTGACGGCGTTCTTCCTGATTTTATATCTGTTTGAACTTTTTCATTTAACAAAAAGCTTTTCAATCGAACACCCGTTTTATATAAACAAGAATAATCCTTTAACCCTACCTTTGGGTCAATGGCTAATTCCGCAAAGTCAATTGTAAAAGCTTTTAATCCCATATTATATCCCTCAGATAATCTAAAGCAGTTTCGTTTATTCCATCATCAACCAAAACCTCGCCTTTGTCATTAATACGATAAAGTTCATTTGGCATTGGCTTTTTGCCTCTCTTTGTTTTTTTATATCCAACATTTTCCACCTCTGCCATAAATATTTTATAATTCAATTCTTTCGCCACCTCACCAAACACCCACCAAGTATTTACAAACCCAAAAACATCTCTTGTATCATTATCATATTTGCAAATTTCTTTGAGTTCATCTATATATTTTTCAATAAGCTCTTTTGAAGAAAATTGTTTGTCATCTTCCTCAATGTAATTTTTTAGCATTCTTACCAAAATTTCTTTTTTTTCAGTCTCTGACAAATCTTTGATTGACGGTAATTTTTTTCTGTCTTTTTCTTCCAAATACACCGCTACAAGATTCTCGCATCTTGTCTTGAGATTATTCCATTCATTTGAATATTTACTCCAAAGATTGTTCCATTCTTCGATTTCCTTCTTGGTTTTCTTTTGAGCAAAAAGCAGGCTTGTTTTGGTAGAAGTGAACGGTTCAAAAGTAAGTTGTGGAAGAGAAACAACCGCTTTTACTTTGAAATACTTATAAATAAACAGTCTGATATATTTATTTTCTGTTGTATCAAAAACACTTTCAGGCAAAACCGCACCAAATCGTCCATTTGGTTTAAGGAGTTGATACCATCTTTCCACAAACAAATTTTCAGAGTTCTTTTTGTCACCAAAGATAAAAAGCGATTTAAGATTTCTTTGTGTATCAGTATCCATGGTAACGCTAAACGGAGGATTTGTAACAATTACATCAAAACATTCATTTACATCTTTGGGATATGCAGAGTCAGCTTTTGATTTATTAAGAATATTATCTCCGTCTATTTTGCTGTATTTTGAAAATTTAGAAAGTCCATCTCCTTTATCACTACCCACAAAAACATTTGCAGACCCATCACCATGCAAAATCATATTAACTTTTATTGAAGTTCCAAGATTTGAATTAATTTCTGAACCATAAATAAATTTTTCAGCCCACATATTTTCGCATTCATCAGGGTAGAAAAATTTTTGCACAAACAACAAGATATTTCTTGTATTGTCAAGTTTTTCCTTGAACCTGTATTTTATATTTTTTGTAATAAATTTCATGTATTCAATAAGAAATGACCCACTGCCAGCACTTGGATCAATAAAATAGGGAATCTCTGAATCTTTGTTTATTCTTTCAATCGCGAGTTTATCAATCTGTAATCCCCAAAGCAGAAATTTTACAACATTGATATGAGTAAAAAACTGCCCTTTATTTTGTTTAAATCCTTCTCTAATAATTCCTTCAAAAAAATCACCTAAAAAGTCTTTTCCATCTAAACTATTTTTTCCATCAACAAAAGAAAATCTTTCAAGCTCTGAAACAGTATGTTTCAGCTTTGCTATTGAAAACTTATTTTGGTCTACCACAAAAGACCTTGCCAACAAGTTTTCATCATTGATATATATTTTTTGTTTTAATGCTCTTTTATAAAGATTGTTTATTTTTTCAAAAAGTTCTTCGTTGGATTCAAAACTTTCTCCATTTTTGAATGAAAATATTTGAAATTCGTATTTTTCGTCATCTTTTCTTTCGCTTTCATCTTGGATTTTTGACAAAATGATATTAACGAGTGAAGAAAAGATATCATTATCATCGGTTCCACCACCACCCCAGAGCACATTGTGAAGATTTTTTCGTAAACTATCTAATTGCTCATGGGTAAAATTTGTTTCTAAATCTTTTTTACCGCCTTTAATATAAGGCTCTTTTTGTGCCTTGCCATATCTTTCTGGAAGTTCATCAGCAAAATCTCTTATCTCTTTCCAAGCATCAAAAGAGGTAAATTTTTCATAATCTATAAGGATACATTTGTCTTTGATTTCATTTCCAATAATTTCAATAGTGTAATAGACAAGATATTTTATTTTTGTGCCATATTTTGACTGTTCAATACTTGCCAAAGAAAAAAGTTGATCATCAATGTTTCGATCTTTATCTTCTTCATAATCTTTCGGGCTTTTGAGTTCTATAAATAAAAATGGATTTCCGCTATCATCTTTTACAATTACATCTATTCTTGGCTTTGTTGTTTTTGGTCTTCCGCTGGGATATTCTTTTTCTATCTCAATGTTTTCAGGATTGTAACCAAGTTCATTAACAAGTTTGGAAAGAATATACGCCCTAATGATTTCCTCATCACCTCTAAATTTATCAATCTTCCAGCCTTTTATCTTTTCAGAATACTTTACTTTTTTGCTTTCGAAGTTATAAGTTTCTACAACTTTTGTCTTTTGTTGTTCGAGATATTTCTCAATAACTGTCTTATCCATGTTCTACCTCTTGTGTTAGGGAAAATTCGGGAAAATTTGGAACATCGCCCCCATACCCTCAACTCACATTATTATTATAAAACCTTGTTAGCCAGTAGCAAGTGCAACACTATTGTCAGGCTGTCAATTAATCGCAATTAAAAACCCCCTTCCCTAATCCATTACACCCTTTGAAGTTTCCGAATAATTTCAATATGTGTAGTGTCAACAAGTTGACAGAGAAGTATTGCACTTGCTACTGGCATGTGCCCATTTGTAATCATCAATCCCCACCAACGCAATCCCCTTATTAACATAAACCGTCTCCATATAAGTTCCTGCCGAAACCGAAACCTTCCCCCCAGCAGGGCAAGCATCCACCCCCGCCTGAATAGTAGCATAATTGCCCACAGAGCTTCCTGCGGCATTATATGCCGATACCCCAGCCACTGCCAAGCCATTCCATCCAAATCCAAGAACCATCAAAACCCCAACAACACCCAAAAACTTCCTCATATTTCCTCCATTTTCGACAGGATTATTTTTATTTACAAACATCCCAATATCCTCTTAGCCTCATCTGCCGAAATCCCACTTGTTATCATTTTATTTAATGCCTCCTGAATACCTTCTTCCCTGCCTTCTTCCCTGCCTTCTTCCTTGCCCTCTTCCCTGCCTTTTTTCTCTCCCTGCACGAAGGTAGATTCATAAAAGCTGGCTTTATCGTGTAATGACTCCAAATAGTATTCATACGATTGCTGTTCTTTTTTGGGCAGCTTCATTACATCTAACTTTGTCTTTGCTGATTTCAGCCCTTTTGCCGTAAAATTATCCTCAATAATCTCATTCTTTAAGAAATATATCCATTCATCCAACCTATCTTTAGCCAAATCATTGAATTGATTTACTTTTATTAAATAATATTCAGGGAAAATCTCAAAAACCTGCTCCTTTTGAAATTCTTCCTGTTGTTTTTCACTTAACATTAACTCTTCTTGATTATGAATGCCTATTAAATTTGTTGTGCCATGATAGACATAATCCTTTCCCTGTCCTAAGTCAAAGTATAGGATGCTTATGGAGATTACTTTTTTGAGTTCCTTATATGACACAGATTGTTTTATATATTCTGTTATTACCTTTGCTGTCCCATAGATTAACCGTTGTATATAATCTAATTGATCCTCTACCTGAACCTCTATGATTATTATCTCATTCCTACTGTTTTCCACCAGCAAATCAACCCGGTTAAATTTATCATCTGCTGTTTCCTTATTCCCTTCACTCTCCAGAATACTTTTTATCTTTATATCTTCTTTAAGCAGCTCACTTAAAAACCCTTCCAATACATCAAAATTAGCCTTACTCCGTAACAGTTTTTTTACAGCCCAATCAAATCGTATCAATCTTTGTCGAATAGACATTTTTTACAACCTCCTTTGATTGCTTAACTCGCCCCCTCACTATATGCGTGCTTGAGGCTTTCCTTCCTTATCGATGCAAACCACCTCAGAATGGGTTCCAGCTGCAAACCGAAACCTTCCCCCCAGCAGGGCAAGCATCCACCCCCGCCTGAATAGTAGCATAATTGCCCACAGAGCTTCCTGTGGCATTATATGCCGATACCCCAGCCACTGCCAAGCCATTCCATCCAACAACCAGACCCATCAAAACCCCAACAACCTCCAAGAATCTCTTCATAATTTCAAGCCTCCTTAAATATTTTTCGACAGACTATATTTTGCAGGCAAGATGCCTGCACCACAATGCATATCACCCTGATTTGAACCATGCCATATTTCCTTCTTCTTTTTATTTGTATGTCCTCTCATTTCTTCTTCTTAAGGCTAATATCCAAACTTTATAATTCTCATCATCTACATCATATAAAACCCTATAATCTCCAATTCTTATTCGATATTGAGCAGTTAGATTGTAGAGAGATATTGGGGGCTTTAGATGCTTAAAAACATTTCCCTCTGGTCGAGGATTAACAGAGAGGAATTCTA
Source organism: Candidatus Desantisiibacteriota bacterium (assembly GCA_043806395.1). GTDB lineage: Bacteria > UBA9089 > CG2-30-40-21 > CG2-30-40-21 > CG2-30-40-21 > CG2-30-40-21. The sequence continues at coordinate 6,413 of JAZDHC010000135.1, forward strand.
TCTTTTCTTTTATTTTTTGCTTTTCCTTAGGTAAAAGCACAGAAATTGCCTTTTGAAATTTAGATTTTATACCTTCATTTGGGAATAGAACCTCATATTTCATTATATTTTCATTTCCTCCCAGAGCTTTGCAAGGGGAATGCCCTTTTCTCCTGTTCTAATGGATACTCTACCTTCATGAATGGTATTTAAAAGACCATGGTCAGAAAGTTCATCGAGCATATCTACTAATTCTATCATCTCATTATATGAAACTATTACCTGCTTGGGCTGACCATGATCGGTTACCACATACGGTTTATCTTCCCTTAAAAGCCGGGAAAAATTAGCCTTGAGATTTCCAATCCCTACTCGTTCAGCCTCAAGAAGAGAAACTGCAATATCCATTTTTAGTTGCCTCCCTTAAATAGATAACGACATCGCTTCTTTATTTGCATGTCAATCAATATATTCTTCTCCACATTCATCATTATACCCTTTCATCCATAGCTTGTCAATAAAAATGATTGTGGTATCAATACCATTAAAGGTTACCGCATTTACATTTGTAGCTCTCCCACACCCACCAACGCAATCCCCTTATTAACATAAACCGTCTCCATATAAGTCCCTGCCGAAACCGAAACCTTCCCCCCAGCAGGGCAAGCATCCACCCCCGCCTGAATAGTAGCATAATTGCCCACAGAGCTTCCTGCGGCATTATATACCGATACCCCAGCCACTGCCAGGCCATTCCATCCAACAACCAGACCCATCAAAACCCCAACAATCCCCAAGAATCTCTTCATAATTTCAAGTCTCCTTTTTTTGCTTCTACTCGATGTTCAAGTTCTATCTTTTCACAAAATATTCATTGGTTCAATTAGTTTTTTAAGCAGTGTGTTGATTTGAGCAAACTACTCTTTTTTAATAAGTCCAAATCTTTTGACTATGATTGACTGCTTAAGGGTATATATTTTATCTATTCGTATCATACTCTCATAGAGAAGTGTACCTTCCTCCATATCTTTATGGGATATCATAATGGAATAATCTCTTCTTTCAACATTTGATGTTATAGCTACAACAACTATATCTTCCATCAGACTGTTATAATGATTATTAGATACAACTACTACTGGTCTCTTTTTCTGTGAACTTAAATCTGTATATGGGATAGGAATAAGCAATATTTCTCTTTGTTTATACATTGTTCCACACCTTATCATCAATAGGGTTGTTCCAAAAATCTAAACTGCTCTCTGATGATTTAAGCAAGTCAGAAATATCGTCTCTTTTATGAAGCAAAATGATTACTTCTACAGGAGTTCCTTTAGGTATTGGCAATTCAGGGATAACAACTCTGCCCTCATCCATTATTTCTGAATAATATTTATATGCATATTGAGTAGACATTATTAACCTTCCTCCTTAATTTGACTTGAGTCCAAGGTTACCGCATTTACATCCGTAATCCCCCACACCCACCAAAGCAATCCCCTTATTAACATAAGGGCACCTCTAAAAACTCACTGAAGCCACGCTGGCGGCGTTGCAAAGCTGCTCAAAATGCTCATTTACCACATGTAAACTGCGCTTTTTCGCATCTTTGCGCCTTGCCATCATGACTTGATTGAGCTTTTAGAGATGCCC
>JAZDHC010000136.1:0-5079 GCA_043806395.1 Candidatus Desantisiibacteriota bacterium
ACTAAACAAGCATGGATGGCTGCATTTCCCTAATTCCCCCTTAGAAAAGGGGGTTAGGGGGTTGTAATTCCCTCTTGGGAGGAGTTAGGGGTGGATAATCCTCTGCAACCCTATGATGAACAGTTTTGAACCATGCCCAAAGTAGGGATAATTCATTTGGTTGTCCGAATAATCTTGCAAAGGTGGTGATAATAAAGGGATTCTTGCTTGAAGGTGATTTGCTTAACTTAATGTCGTCAGGGCATTCTCCCTGACAGTAGTAATTTGAATGAAGGGAGGTGAGAAAGAATGAAGAAAATACTTTTCGGCGTCCTTGCTGTTGTCTTGTCTTCTGGCATATCCTATGCCGCAGATGTTCAACAGCAGGATGCATCCGTTGGTCTAACTGTCCCTCAGATTATTGAGCTTGTGGGTATTGATATGTCGGAGACGGTGACGCCGGGGCCGGAGGATTATGCGAGGGATTTGCAGGTGGCAAGGGTGGTGAATGATAGCGGGCAGCAATGGGGGCAACAGGTAATTGCGGCACGGTCAATTGATCCTGGTACTGTTGAATTTAACAACTTTAGGACACCAGGGGCAGTAATTACTGACCCTAACCCTCCGATATATTGCCATTCAGACGGAACTGTTTTTACTCTCCTTGTATGGGCAGCACTTAGTGCAACAGCTCCTGTTGTATTCCCTGCTACCGATACTACTAAGGCTGTAACTACGGATAGATTGACATGGATTCGAGATGTTGGAGTAGGAACGGGTCAAGGAAAAGGTCCTGGACATGTTTTTCAAAATGACAGATGGACATTCTACACCCAATCTGTCCAACTCACCGGCATCTCCAACAACACCGGCAACGAAGCCGCCCTCGACAATGCCATGTACGATGCCAATAATGACATTGGCAAGGGGTTTGCTGAGAGGACTGATGCGTTGGCTTTGACCATATTCACCAATGCCCAGGATGGGGCAGCGTTGTATGTTCACGGCTTACAGCCAGCAACTCAACAGAACATTTTAAGGCTGGAAGATACCTATGTGTCGGTTTGCACAGAGAAGACTTACATCTTGCAAAACGACCTTGAGGGTGCGTATGCCAATGCTTGCTCAGGTGATGTGATGGAAACAACAAGTAAGGTTGCAAGTGATACGCAGCGCGTTGAGGACAACCCAAGGAATAACATGGGCGGTGAGGGTACTTATACCGCTACCATGGGAACAGATGGGGGAGTTCATAATGGTTTAGCCACAAACAAGGCGTATTCCACATGGCTTCGCATCCACAATCAGTCACAGCACCTGTTTGAGGTCAAGATGTCCACTAAGGCACCAAGATTGATTGTTGTCAACCTTGGCATTGCCAATCTGGCAAGGTACACAGAGGGTGAGTATACAAATACATTGACCTTCACACTTATGCCAATTGTTGGCTAATCGTAGGGAGGGCAGACACATAGGTCTGCCCCTACGAACGAATGTTTGTAATGTCAGGCAAATCCACTAAAAGAGAAGAATCCCTTTGTTATTGGGGCGGTTTAATATATCGCCCAAAAAACTTTTTTATGAAGGTATCAAAAAAATAAGTTGACATATTGAAAAATCTATGATATGATATTTTTCCATCAGGCTGGGAGGAAAAATAAAAGGAGGAAATCTATGGCTTTTGAATTTAATGGTAAATCGTATGAGGCTGACGAAGATGGGTATCTGTTGAATCTTGAGGATTGGTCTGAGGATGTGGCTAATTATATTGCCTCAACAGAAGAGGTTGAGATGACACCTGCTCATTGGGAGGTAGTGAATTTTTTAAGGGCATATTATGAGGAATATAAGATTGCTCCGATGATCAAGATATTGATCAAGGAGATGAAGAATAAGTTTGGTGCGGAAAAAGGGAATAACGCATATCTTTATGAGCTTTATCCCTCTGGTCCTGCCAAGCAGGCATGTAAGATTGCCGGGCTGCCGAAACCAACGGGTTGTGTGTAATCAGGTAGATAGGCTGTAGGTGTTTAGGCTGTAGGGGCAAAGAAGCAGAGATAACTGATGTAAATCTGCCTCTTCTGAGCCTATAGCCTAACAGTCTACAGCCTAAACACCTTAAGTAGTTACAAAATCAGCGTAAATAAACAATAAATCCCGAAAAACCCTCAAAAGGGTGATATTATTGGTAGGTGGATGTAAAATGCTGTCAACAAGTTATACCTTTCTTGCTTATTTTGCTATAGTGATTTTTGTTTTTGGTATTTTGTGTAAGACATGGAAATATGCTGTTATTCCAAATCCGCTCAAGATACCCCTTACCCCTGCCCCAACAAACGCCCATGGTGTTATTCTCCGCATGATTTTTGAGTTAGTATTTTTCAAAAGCCTGTTCAAAAGCAATAAATTTACTTGGATGGGCGGATATGCCTTTCATCTTGCCCTTTTGGTTGTAATTGCCAGCCATATCAGATTTTTTGTCTCACCCGTACCAGAGCCGATTATGATTCTTCAAACCTTTTTACAAACCATGGGTATATTTATTGGTTTATTCTTTATCGCACCCATTGCCTATCTTTTTATCCGCAGGGTTTGGGTGGATAGAACTCGTTTTGTTTCCATATTTGCTGATTATTTTGTTCTTAGCCTACTCTTTTTCATAGGGTTATCTGGTATAACCATGAAATATCTCATCCGTCCTGACCTTGTTCAAGTCAAAACATTTATCTTGGGACTCCTTTCATTTCAACCAGAACCAATGCCAACAAATCCTATATTTATCACCCATTTTACATTGATATTGATACTCTTAGTATATTTTCCATTTAGTAAACTAATGCATAGCGGTGGGATATTCTTTAGCCCCACGAGGAATCAGATTGATAACCCGAGGGAGAAAAGGCATGTTAACCCCTGGGATAAAAGGTAAGAAAGAGAGATATGTCCACAGATTACACAGATTGCACAGATTGAGGAAAGAAAGGGAATGAATAAGAGGGATCTGTTGTATTTAATCTGTGAAATCTGTGCAATCTGTGGATAGATTTTCTTTGAAGGATGGATTAAAAAGTGGCAAAGGTAGAAATAAATGTTCCAAAACTTACAGGTAAGATAGAGACACCCCATATTCAACCAGGGGCATCCCTTGCTTGCCAACATCATAAGGCTAATGAACAGCTTCTTACAGGGCTGGGCTATCCCTCAAGCCTTGTTGAAAATTGGCAGGAAATAGCGATTGCCAAGATGGGGGAGTTGCTGGATAAGTATAAGTCATTAAAACTCTACATGGATATTTGTGTTCGTTGTGGGGCATGTGCGGATAAGTGTCAATTTTACCTTGGCACAGGTGATCCAAAAAATACGCCTGTTGGAAGGCAGGAATTGTTTAGAAAGGTCTATCGCCGTTATTTTACTCCGGCTGGTAAGTTGCTTGGAAATCTGGCTGGTGCTGAGGATTTTACTGAGGAAGTGCTGAAAGAATGGTATGCTTATTTTCATCAGTGTTCTCAATGCCGTAGATGCTGTCTTGCCTGTCCTTATGGCATTGATACCGCTGAAATATCTATGGCTGCCCGGGAGATAATGCATTCCATAGGGTTGGGCACAAAGTATGTGGATGAGATTGTACTCAAGGTGTTTAATATTGGCAATAATCTGGGTATGCAGCCCAAGGCAATAAAAAGCAGCTTAGACTTTTGCGTGGATGAGATAAAGGAACTTCTTGAGGAAAAGGGGATTATGGGCGTTGATGTAAAAATTCCCATGGATGTTGAGGGTGCAGAAGTATTGTTGGTTGTCCCTTCGGCTGATTTTTTTGCCTCTCCTCATATCGAGTCATTGATAGGATATGCCAAGGTGTTTCATCAGGCTGGCATAAGCTGGACGCTTTCATCGTATGCCTCTGAGGCTGGAAATTTTGGTATGTTTATGGGTAGTTATGATGGGATGCAAAAGGTTGCATCAAGGGTTGGTCAGGCAGTACGGGACCTCAAGGTAAAGCGATTGGTTATTGGTGAGTGCGGGCATGCGTATCGTATTGCTTACAGCTTCTGGAATACCTTGATTGGTCCGTTTGATACCCTTGATCCGAAGTATCCAATACCGCAACATATCTGTGAGTTTACCTATGATCTGATTAAAGCCGGGGCACTCAGGCTTGATAAATCAGCAAATGATGAGTTTGTGGTGACATATCATGACTCTTGTAATGTTGCCCGTGGCTCTCGAATGGGTGATATGCCTGGCGGTCAGTTTGATATACCGCGGGAGATAATTAAGGCATGTTGTAATAAATTTGTGGATATGCCACAGGATACTATCAGAGAGAATACCTTCTGTTGTGGCGGCGGCGCCGGATTATTAACCGATGAGATGCTTGATATTCGTGTCAAAGGGGCAATGCCCAGGATGCAGGCATTAAAACAAGTAGTAGATTCCCATGGCGTAAACTTCTTTGCCCTTATCTGTGCTATTTGTAAGGCACAATTTACCAAGATGTTTCCTATGTATGGATTGTCAATGGATATGGTTGGTGGGGTGCATCAGTTAGTGAGTCGGGCGATTGTGCTTGGGGCAAAGGAATAAAAGGTGAGGTTTATGAACAAGCTGATAGCCATATTTGTTGTATTAATATTTGGCGTGGTGTTATCCTCCCCATTTGTGGTTAATGCCATTAGAGGGGGAAATAAAGGCGTGCCAAAGCTCGACCTTGTCCTGCCTTCGTCAGGGAAGTGTATTAAAGACAAGGAATACATGCGGACAAACCATATGGATCTCCTTAAAAAGGCAAGGGTTAAGGCAGTCCGTGATGGGGTAAGGATAAAGGATTATAGCCTGAAGAATTGTCAAACATGTCATCAAAAACGGGATGAGTTTTGTGACCGTTGTCATAACTTCGTTGGGGTAAAGCCGGAGTGTTTTGAATGTCATTATTATCCTACGGGCAAGGAAGAATGTAAGAGGTAACTGCTCAATATCTTGTGGAAAGTGGAAAGGATTAGCCACAAAGGCACAAAGGCACGAAGGAATACACAAAGGAAGATATTCTTAGTGTTTTCTTAGTGTCTTGGTGTCTTAGTGGCAAATCTCTATCTTACACAT
>JAZDHC010000137.1:0-7462 GCA_043806395.1 Candidatus Desantisiibacteriota bacterium
TATAATCAGAATGGGGTTAAAAATCTATCTAATTGGAGGAATATTATGGGTGAGAAAAAGAGGGAAAATTTCACGGCACAGGAGAAGGTCTGTATCCTGAAGCAACATTTTGTAGAGAAGAAAGCAGTATCAAATTTAGGCATGGGGTAAAATTCAACTACGCAGCTTGAAGTTTTACTTGACTTTTTTAAGTAATAGTAGTATAATTTTGGAATGAGTTACCCTGTAGAGATAGGGCTTGTCTTTTTTGTGCAAATTCTATCGGGTTTCGTCTGCAATTGGAACATAGTAATGTCATGTTCAATAATAAGATAAGGATTGTGTGGAATTATGAATATTAAAAACCGTTCAAATCATAAGATATACATTCAATTACTTCGTCAAATGTCGCCTGAAAAAAGGTTGCTTAAGGCATTTGAACTGTCCGAATTTTCTATGCAGTTGTTTATTTGTGGATTACACAAGAGGTTTCCGAATCTTCAAGATGAAGAATTTAAAAAAATACTTCTGGAGCGTCTGGATAAATGTCACAACAGGAATTATTAAAGAAGGTTATTCAAGTACTTGATCGGACTGGGATACAATATATGATAACTGGTTCTGTCGTTTCAAGCTTACAAGGTGAACCACGGTCTACCCATGATATAGATATGGTCATTGCTATTCAAAAATCAGTAGCAACAAAATTAGTTGAAGCTTTCCCACCACCCAATTTTTATTTGGACGAAGAAAGCATTTTTGATGCAATTAACAGGCAGAGTATGTTCAATCTGATTGATGTAAACGCAGGAGATAAGGTTGATTTTTGGATATTAACCGACGATTCTTTTGACCACTCACGCTTTTCACGCAAGGTTAGTGAAGAGTTTATGGGCTTAAAAATGCAAGTTTCAAGTCCAGAAGACACAATCTTATCCAAATTAAGATGGGCAAAACTTTCTGGTGGAAGTGAAAAACAATTTACCGATGCCTTACGAGTCTATGAAGTGCAGTATGGAAAATTAGACATAGATTATCTGGAACATTGGGTAAAGAAATTAAACATTGAATCATTATGGAAACAATTAGTAGACGAAGCGGAAACATCATAAAGGAGATAAATATGACAAAATACATCATGATTCTAATGGCTACCATTTTATTATCAAATTGTGCCTCACAAAAGGATACCAATATCCTCAGATTAAGGCTTTCCTCTGACCCAACTACCCTTGACCCGGCACTTATGGTAGATGTGGTTGGTGGCATAGTCAGTGCCAAGATATTCAATGGGCTGGTGAAATATGGGGATGACATGAAGATTGTAAGCGATATTGCCAAAAAATGGGATATTTCGCCAGATGGAAAATCGTACACATTCTACCTTAACAATGATGTGAAGTTTGCGAATGGACGATTATTGGATGCAAATGATATTAAGTATTCATTTGAGCGGATACTTAATCCGGAGACAAAGTCACCACGGAGATGGGTGTTTAAGGATGTGTTGGGTGCAGATAAGACTGAGGATGGAGTTGTTGAGGGGTTTGTGGTGAAAGATGCCTATACTTTCCAGATTATTCTCACAAAACCATTCTCTCCATTTTTAGGATTTCTGGCTATGCCGGCTGGATATATTGTTCCCATAGAAGAGGTGAAGAAATGGGGTGAGGATTTTTCTGAGCATGTAGTGGGTACGGGACCATTTAAGATGACTAAATGGGTGCATGATGATGTGCTTGTTTTAGAAAAAAATACAGAATATTTTGATAAAAAGCCAGAGGTGGATGGTATTGAATATAGAATAATCCCGGAGGAGCTTACTGCCATGGCTGAGTTTGAGTCTGGGACGCTTGACGCTATTGGATTGCCTATGACAGAGTTTGAAAGATTCACAACAACAGAAAAATGGAAGAAAAATATCGTGGGTCAGGTAGGGTTGAATGCCTATTATCTGGGTATAAATTGCCAGAAGAAACCATTCGACGATGTCAGGGTACGGCAGGCTTTGAATTATGCTATAGATAAAAAGGCAATTTTAGAAACAGTCCTGCAAAATCAGGGTGTTCTCTCCCATGGTTCTATTCCACCAATCCTGCCCGGGTATAATTGCAAATTACCTGCCTATGAACGAAATGTGCAGAAGGCTAAAGAGCTGTTAAAAGATGCCGGGTGTCAAAATTTAAGCCTGAAAATATATCAAAAGCCGAGTCGTGAGGCATTGAATATTACTGAGGTAATACAGTCACAGCTAAAGGATGTTGGTATCACGGCAGAAATTGTTCAGATTGAGTGGAGTGCCTTAAAAGAGATGATCAATCAGGGTAAGTGCGATACCTTTTATCTTGCCTGGCTGGCAGATTATCCAGATGCAGAAAACTTTCTTGCCCCATTATTTCATTCGGCAAATTTTGGTGCTGGCGGGAATCGTGCTCAATACAAGAACGAAAAAGTAGACAAATTAATTGAGACTGCTCAGGCAACCTCGGATGAAAAGAAAAGGAATAAGATTTATCAGCAGATTGAGACTATTATCCATGACGATGCCCCCTGGGTCTTTTTGTGGCATCAAAAGGAATTTGCTGTGCATCAAAGCTGGATTAAGGGTTACAAGTGTTTTTCTATATATAATGCAGATAAGGGTGTGGGTGTGGGGATTGATAGCAAATAAAGTAACTATTTAGCCACGAATTACACGAATGAGAAAAGAATAACAATTCTACTGATTTACTGAATTTTGGAAAAGAAAAATTCGTGTCCATTCGTGTTTATTCGTGGCTAAAAATCTTTGTATTCATTTGTAGCTGAGTAATTACCAAACAAAGTGAAGGGGGAAAGAGATATGTTCGTTAATTCATCAATGTTTAAGGCATATGATATTCGGGGGATTTATCCTGATCAATTGAACGAGGATGTAATTTATCAGATAGGCAAGGCATTTGTAGAGTTTGTCAAGCCAAAAACCGTTGCGATTGGATACGATATTCGCCTTTCCTCCCCATCATTGTTTATTGCCTTGAGTCAGGGGATTATGGATATGGGCGTAGCCGTTGTTGACCTTGGAGAGGTGTCCACAGACATGGTTTACTTTGCAGTGCCATGGCTTGGATGCGATAGCGGCATTATGTTGACAGCCTCTCATAACCCTCCCCAATATAATGGGATGAAAATGGTCAGGGAGCAATCCATACCCATATCAGGGGATACAGGCATATACGAGATTCGGGATCTGGCTATTAAACAAGAATTTACCTCGTCTGATAAAAAGGGTGTATTGACCTCAAGGGATATCTATGATGAATATGTGAAACATATACTTTCCTTTATCAATCCAGAGGTATTAAAGCCTTACAAAATAGTAGCTGATGCAGGCAATGGGGTTGGTGGCAAGGTGGTTTCAGGGATTGTTAAGAGACTACCTGTTGAGATAATACCCATGAATTTTGAGCCAGATGGAAGATTTCCAAATGGAGAACCAAACCCTTTACTTGAAGAAAAGCGGGTTGAGATCATAGAAAGGGTAAAACATGAAAAAGCTGATCTTGGTGTTGCTTGGGATGGGGATGCTGACAGGTGTTTTTTTATTGACGAAAATGGTGATTTCATTGATGGTTATTATATTACTGCCCTTCTGGCTGAGGCATTCCTGAAAAAAAAGCCAGGGTCAAAAATAATTTTTGACCCACGACTGATATGGGCAAACATTGATGTGGTTAAGCAATATAACGGTATCCCTCTTATTAATAAATCAGGGCATGCCTTTATCAAGGAAAGGATGCGAACAGAAGATGCCCTTTTTGCCGGAGAGATGAGTGGCCATTATTATTTCAAGGATAACTATTATGCAGATAATGGCATGATTCCTCTTGTTTTGATTCTGGAATTGATGTCTATAACCAATAAGTCGTTAGCGGAATTGCTGTTACCCTTGAAATCAAAGTATTTCATCTCTGGTGAGATAAATTGTGTTGTTGATTCTCCAGCAGAGAAGATAAGGGAGATTGAGGAATATTACAAGGATGGTGAGATTACGCGCATTGATGGACTGTCTGTGGAATATCAGGAATGGCGATTTAATCTTCGTTCATCAAATACAGAACCACTTATTCGGCTTAATATCGAGGCAAAAAGCAAGGGGTTGTTAGAGGAAAAGACAGGGGAACTGAGGAATAGGTTGGGATAGGAAATATGCGTAACAATGAAACTAACAAAAACCATAATCTTATATTCCTCGGTGGGTTTGCTGTGTTCTGGATATTTATGATGCTGATTATGGCAGGTCTTGGAAAGGGATGGAATGCTTGTGAAAACAAGATGTTGCAGGGATCATTATTCTCATGGTGGCATGGTGATGCCTCATCCTCACAACAGCCTGCTGGAACAATAGAGGTTTTGTCAACCAAGAGTAATGAGGAGTTATTGGATAGCAATGAGTTAATGCCATCTAATACATTTTTCCCACCAATGTATCATGAATCGTCGTATGAAGGGTCAAAGGAGAAATGGTATAATTCTATTGATACGAAGCCTATGAAAGCCATAAGGTTTGGACGGGAAAGGGATGCCAGTGGTGTTCAAAATGATGTGCATATTATTGCCATGCCAGGGTATTTTTTTAAGTAATTACTCAGCCACCAAGACACTATGGCACAAAGTCTCACAAAAGGATTTTGGTTATTGCACAATAAAGTGTGGAATTCTCTCAGGCGTCGTTACTAAATGTGTAAGATGGAGATTTGCCACTAAGACACCAAGACACTAAAAAAACACTAAGAATATCTTCCTTTGTGTCTTCCTTCGTGCCTTTGTGGTTAATCCCTTCTCTTTCCACAAAATATTGAGCAATTACGGATTTTGTTATACTCTGTCACTAATTTAATATCATTCGTGATCCTTTGCGTCTTTGAGTCTTAGTGGCTGAGTATAATATGGTATCACAGCTTCCAGCCTGTGAACAAGTTAAAATATGGGGGATTAGCTCAGGTGGTAGAGCGACTGCTTCGCATGTAGTAGGTCAGGGGTTCGAGTCCCCTATCCTCCACCATAATAGTCTGTCACAAAATAAAAGCTGAATAGTTACATTTTTGGTTGCCTAACCTGTTATCCTCGCATAAATTGGCTCAGCAGGTGGGATAACTTTTTTACCACATTGCAATCCTCCCCACTTGAGACAGTCAAGTCGTTGCTCAGTCAAGGGAACATCCATCCCCAGATGTGTCCATATTCTTTCAGCTATTCCCGGAATAAACGGACTGACAAGTATGGCTGTAATACGAATAGACTCAAGCAGATTATAAAGTACAAAGGAGAGTTTATCGGTTTTTCCTTCCTTAAACAGTACCCATGGTGCATTTTTATCCACGAATCGGTTGCATTCCCCAATCAATTCCCAGATATTGGACAGGGCATTATGGAACTCCAACCTGCACATTGCGTTATCCACAAGTGGAATGATTCGCAATGCTGTTTCCTTGAGTGGATTATCCCCTTCTTGTGCTGATGGAATATTGCCATCAAAATATTTATTAACCATGGCAATTGTCCTTGAAACAAGGTTGCCCAGGTCATTTGCAAGGTCGCTATTTACCCGATGGATCAATCCATCATGGGAAAAATCGCCATCCTGACCAAAGGGGACTGCCCTCAGCAAAAAGTATCGATAGCCATCTACCCCCACCTGCTTAATAATATCATCTGGATTAATTGCATTTCCAGATGATTTTGACATCTTTTTGCCATCAACCGTCCACCATCCATGAACAGCAACCATTTTTGGCAATTCAAGACCAGCAGCAATAAGCATGGTAGGCCAGATAATAGCGTGAAATTTAAGAATATCCTTGCCAACAATATGTACATCTGCAGGCCAGAGCGACTTAAACCTTTCCTCATCTTCCATATATCCTGCTGCTGTGATATAATTTATCAACGCATCAAACCAGACATAAATAATCTCACCCTTATCAGACACAGGCACAGGTATGCCCCAATCAAAGGTAGACCTGCTGATGCTCAAGTCTTTTAGCCCACCCTTAATAATATTGATTATCTCCTGACCACGATTTTCAGGCATGATGAACCCGGGGTTTTTGTCTAAATAATCAAGTAAATCTTGGGCATAAGCAGACATACGAAAAAAATACCCCTCTTCCTCAAGCCGTTCTAACTGCCTGCCGCAGGATGGACATTTTTGGTCATCAACCTGTCCATCCGGGCAATATGTTTCACACGGGGTACAATACCATCCCTCATACTTGCCACGATAAATATCACCCTTTTCATATAGTTTGAGAAAAAAAGCGGTTACTGCTTTTTTATGGCGGTTTTCAGTGGTACGAATAAAATCATTATTAGAGATGTTGAGCCTTTCCCATAATCCCTTGAAATTTTCTACCACCCTGTCTGCCAACTGCTGAGGCGTTTCACTCCTTTCTTTAGCTGCCCGTTCAATCTTCTGTCCATGCTCATCCGTACCAGTAAGGAAAAATACATCCTCTCCAGCCAACCTCTTGTATCGTGCCAGAACATCCGCAGCTACATTGGTATATGAATGCCCAATATGAGGGGCATCATTGACATAATATAGGGGAGTGGTAATGTAAGTTTTTTTTGACATGTTTTCTCCTTTATTGCTTAGGACTCGTGCAAAAATAACTTGTACAGTCGTCAGGCTGTTACGGAATAGGCATTTGGCCATAAGATGCATACAATATGTTGTCCGTATTCCGTAGGGACATCCCCTTGTGGGTGTCCGTCTGTTGATTATCCGTTGCGTTTAATTGGTCCCAATGTTGGCATTAGGCTGCCTCTTTAAGATTAAGGTTAATTTTGTCAATAGTTGGAATGAAATGTCCCATCTTAAGCCCTATTAAAATCCATTCTTCTAACACTTCTCTTAATTCCTCTCGGCAGACTTCAAGTGTGTCTGCATTTGCCCAAACTCCTTGAGTATCTTCTATCTTACCAAAATATCCTTCTCCATCATCTAAAATCTCATAATGTGCTTTACTCATAGCTGCATTGATATAAGCAGTTAGCATAATATCCTCCTTCTAACGGCAAAATAATCAACTCTGTCTGGTTCATTTTTCTTGTTAGACTTTCCTTCGCTGTCTTTTTTCTTTTCTTTTGACTTACCGAAATGTTGTGAATTCAATATTCAAGAGTTGCACCTTACTCTCTCTCTTATCTGATGAATACCAGACCTTATAAAAACCACTCAAATCAAGTAAAAAATTAAAATGCTTGGAGAAATTCATTAGAAAATGTGGGATGTGTTCCTCTGTTTTCCTCTGTTTTCCCCTCTGTTTTCCCTCTGTTTTCCTTTTTTTGGTTGAACTAAGCCACAGTAGTGGCAGCCATTCCAGAGTTCAGATTATCCACATTTCCTGAAATATTCCCCATAACTTGAGTGTAACATACAGGATATTGAATGTCAAGAAAAAAATGAGTTCAAGGTGAGAATTTCAGTAGTTATGTGGCT
>JAZDHC010000138.1:0-6240 GCA_043806395.1 Candidatus Desantisiibacteriota bacterium
TTTCTAAGGGGGAATTAGGGAAATGCAGCCATCCATGCTTGTTTAGTTTGTTACCTAAACACCCACAGTCTAAACACCTACAGCCTATTTTGTCCCTCCTGATTTGGGCATGGTTCAAATCAGGAGGACAAATTGAGCAAGCAAGCAAGTATCTATGTTTCCTTAATTCCCCCTTAAAAAAGGGGGTTAGGGGGTTGTTCTTCTCTGTATCATCTGTGACCCTGCGGTGAACAATTTTGAACCATGCCCTGATTTGAACCATGCCCTACTTTGTAATCGATCGGTTACATTATTGATTGACATATCCGCAAGTAATATGTTACAATCTGTATTGCTTACAACTACACCAAACAAGGAGCCACAAATGTCCAAAAAAATAAAAACCAAGTCACCAGTATCCAAAACACCAGAGAATAACAACCCCCTGACCCCCTTTATTAAGGGGGAATTTTGGCATCACCTCAACCCATTCGATACCACCAACCCCAACTATCGTACCATATCCCTCATCCTCCTTGCAGCCATAGCCATCCTCACCTCCCTCAACACCCTCTGGGGTGAGTTTGTTTATGATGATAACATGACCATCTTGGAGGATGCGAGGATTCAGGATTGGCATCAGATATTTCATTGGACACCAAGGCATATCAGAACCATCACCTACATTATTGACTACCATTTCTGGGGATTAAACCCATTTGGATTTCACCTGACCAATCTTATCCTGCATGTGGTATGTTGCTTATTACTCTTCGTGCTTGTCAATATCATCTTCAAAAAGCCGCAGATTGCCTTGTTCACCAGTCTGTTATTTGCCACACACCCAGTTCATAGCGAGGCTGTGTCTGTCATATCACATCGCAAGGATCTATTGGCAATGTTTTTCTATTGTCTTACCTTTATACTTTATCTACGCGGCACAGCAACTACATCCCTCAAAAAACTCTCCACTCTCCACTCTCCACTCTCCACTTTTTACTTTGCCTTCTCAGCCATCTCCTATTTTCTTGCCATGTTCTCCAAAGAGGTGGCTGCGGTCAGCCTGCCCATCACTATATGCCTTTACCATTTCCTGTTTGAACCATCCAAAACAACCGGTATCCTCAAGAAATATTGGCTGTACTGGACAGCAGGCTTTATCCTCATCATCGCTTTCTTCATCAAGCTCAATGTGCTGAGCAGGGCATTTAATCCCAAGAACATGCTCATGGTGACTAATAACGCCACCACCGAATATCTGCCGGTTTTCTACACTATGCTCAAATCATTTCTCACCTATCTCAGGCTACTTGTATTCCCCTGCAATCTCTCCATGAACTACGAGGTGCCAATATCCACCAGTTTGTTTGAGCCAGGGGTTCTGATTGGGGCATTAGCGTTAATAGCCATCATCACCTTCTGGATAACCACATACCGTAAATTGCCCGGTATCTGCTTTGCCATTGCCTGGTTTATTGTGGGCTGGCTGCCAACATCTAATATTCTGCCGCTGGTACAATTTTTTGTAGCTGAACGATTTATGTATATCCCCTCCGTTGGGTTCTGCCTGCTCTTAGCCATTGGGCTCAATCAATTATCTGGGCAAAAAACAACCTTAATACTACTTGCCGTTATTATTGCCATTTACACCCCATTATCCATCAAACGCAATGCTGATTGGAACAACATGTATTCCCTTCGTTTTGACTGGTGTCAAAAGATATTGGCAAAGGACCCAAACTCTATTGATGCTCATTTCAGGTTGGGGATTATCTATTCCACCAAAAAGCAACATGATCAGGCTATCGCTGAATTCAAAAGGATAATCGAAATCAGCCAAAATCATGCAGAAGCATACAACTGTCTGGCAATCGAATATCAAGACACCAGCCAATACAAGCTGGCCATGGATACATACAAAAAACTCCTTGATATCGTGCCGTATCCTGCCAAGATCCATAGCAACATGGGCATACTCTATGAAAAGCAAGGGCTTTATAATCAGGCTATGGCTGAGTATAAACTGGCTATTATCATTGACCCAAGCATGGTCACCTCATATAATAATCTGGGGCTCATCTATGAAAAGCAAAAAATGTATACTACAGCCATTTCCAACTACCAGAAATCAATCGCAATAGATTCTTCCTACAGCAAGGGCTACGAAAACCTTGCCCGGGTATATGCCAACCTCGGAAAAATAAATGAAGCCCTTCCCTACGCCAAAAAAGCAATACAGGTTAGCCCCTCAGCATTTAATCACGCCAACCTGTCCTGCCTCTATTATAAAAATGGACAGCTGGGTGAGGCGGAAAAAGAAATAAGAACAGCCATCGGGCTTGAGCCTGCAAACAAAACCTATCCCCTGATATTGAAAAAGATACAAATATCCTTACAATAAATTCAAGCAATTTCTATGCCAATGTTTTTCGTGCAAAATTGCCATATTATCATGTAATTATCACCCATAAAGCATGGTGGTGTCCAATTATTGTTTGTAGGCGATTGTTTGCATGTTCAATAATTGGACAGTGGAAACCCGTAGGGGCAGACCTATGTGTCTGCCCTATGTATGTGCTCTGACAATGGCAATGACCTATGCAACGACAAGGGCACACACAAAGGGCGTACACATAGGTCTGCCCCTACGACCGACATGTCCAACTATTGTACAAATAGTCCAATAATTGGACACACCTGTCCTGTGGCATTGTGGTATTGTCCAATCGTATTTGTCCTGCACTAAGCAGCCTATTCCTGCAACCTGCTATTTACAAAAATGTTAGCCTTCCTCCCCCTTGTGCTGGCATGAAACTTGCTTATATTTATAGTTTATCACCCTGGAGGTATTTTTCTTGAAAATCGCCCTGATGATTGGCAACAATGCATGGTTACAGCAGATAATGATACGAGAGTTTCAATGTTTTTGTGATGAGGCAATAGAGGTTATAGATATTTCTGTCCCTTTGACTAAGCGGATAGAGGCTGATGTGCTTATCTGCTGGAAGGCATCTGAGGAATTGATTAAAAATGCTAAGGGTTTGAAATTGATACAGGTGTGGGGGGCAGGCATTGATCAGATAGATATGAAGGCAGCTCAGGAAAGAAATATCATTGTCTGCAATACTAAGGGGGCAATGGCTAATGCCATGGCAGAGTATGTTCTTATGCAGATCTTAGTCTGGGAAAGGGATCTGCTTTATTGGAACAAGCTTGCTCATGCAGGTGATTGGGATTGGGGGGAAAGAAATTCTAATCCATTTGTTGAATTAAATGAACGGTCTCTGGGTATAATTGGGATGGGGATGATTGGCACAAAGGTGGCATCAATGGCAGCTAATTTGGGCTTGAGGGTTTATGCTATTACCAAAAATCCCTCAAAGGTAGAAAAGAAACTGAAAAAGCAGCTTTATTCTCTTGGTGGATTAGAGAAAATGGAAGAGGTGGTGGCAAGTGTGGATTATCTATCCCTGCATCTTCCATTAACAGAGGAAACACGACACCTGGTCAATGCTAAGTGGTTGCAGCAGATGAAGCCAAACTCAGTACTGATAAACACATCTCGTGGGGCTATTATTGATGAAGCAGCATTGGCAATGGTCCTAAAAGACAGACGAATTCGCGGGGCATCATTGGATGTTTTGGAAAATGAGCCAATCTCTTCGGACAATCCTCTCAAAGAGATTGAAAATCTCATACTTACCTGCCATCAGGCAGGGTACACCACCAGAACAATAAAAAATACCCTGGAGATAATTAAAAAGAATATAGGTCATATATGTCCTATATGACTTATATGACCTATAATAATTTAAGGAGAAAAAATGACATTAACTAAGACTACTCAAAAAATCGTGACCGTTGGCTGGACATACACCTCAAAGTGCAACCTGAATTGTGTTCATTGCTACAATTCCAGCAGTATTAATCATCAAGCCGGTGAGATGCCTTTGGATGATGCCATGGGGGTATTGCAGAGGCTACGGGATTATGGGGTGGAGGATATAAATTATGGTGGTGGTGAAAACACCATGGTTCCTCAATTCTGGGCAATTGCCAGATACGCCAAAAAGCTTGGTTTTCATCAGTCATTAACCACTAATGGGACCCTTATGGACGAGGCCATGGCAAATGATTGTGCGGAATTGTTTGATGATGTGGGGGTATCAATAGACTTCCATCAAGCAATGGATAATGATAAGTTCAGGCTTTCTATGGGTGGTGGAACATTTACCAAGGCTGTTCATGCAGCAAAACTCCTTGTTGATCGCAAGGTAAATATAGAGGTAGTGATGTGTCTTAATCGACTCAATTGCAAGCCTGAAACCCTGCAAGGCATGATTGAGATGTGTGAGGGGCTGGGTGTTGGCTCTTTGCGAATGAATACCTTCAGACCTGTTGGCAGGGGTGAATATGATACCAGATTAACCATGAATCCACAGGAATTAGAGGAGGCATACAGGTTCTTTTTTGATAAGATGTCTGCAAAAAGTACCAGAATCACCACACCAGATCCATTATTTTCTCTTCTCGGTGGGCAATATATGACTGATACTGGTTGTCCGTGCGGCAAGACATCCATGAGGATTCAAAGCAATGGGGATGTTACCCCATGTGTTTTTATGCCGCTTTCTGCCGGGAATATCTTAAGGGATTCCATTGACGATATACAAAATTCTGAATTGTTTCAGAGATTTCAGCATCAGGAGCCAACCGGTAAATGCAGCATCTGCCCAAGATGGAACATTTGCAAAGGTGGATGTATTGGACGCAAATGGGCATTAAATGGGTCATTTGATGGGCCGGATCCATTGTGCTGGTGGGAGCCTGGCATGGCCGTGGGTATCCTTCCAGAGCTTGTCAATTCTGGGAATTATAATATTCATGAACGATACCTTTGTACATTTTATTTTCCTATATCGCAAAGGGAAGAGGCAGCACCTCTGGCAATGGCATACAGATGAGGTATATTCAATCTGGCATGGCTGTATTATTTAAGCCATTAAGGGTCAAGGCTCGTCCTGTGCACCTCATCCTTGAACCAACCACCTTTTGCCCTTTAAGTTGCCTGATGTGCAAGCGAGCAAAGTATGTGACGAATCCCAAACACATGTCATTTGAAGGGTTCAAGGTGATATTTGATCAAATAAAGCCGTTGAGGCTTACCCTGAGCGGATTAGGTGAATCGCTTGTTAATCCGGCACTTGTGGACATGATCCATTATGCCAGCAAGCAGGGTACGGCTGTCAGCACTACCAGCAGTATGGCTCTTTCTGCTATCCCTGTGGAATCGCTGGTACAAAGTGGGCTGAAAAGGCTCAAGGTGTCCCTTGATGCTGCTACACCAGAAATTTATCAGGAGATTCGAGGGCTGGATCTATTCGATAGGGTGGTTGAGAACATCAAATCCATGGTAGCCATGAAGCAAAAAATTAACACCACTTGCCTGCATATTTGCCTTCAGGTTGTTATCCAATCCAAAAATATTTCCTGCTTGAGTCAAATAGTTGAATTGGCAGCCAAACTTGGGGTAGACTCTGTGTCATTTAAGCCGGTTGGTCTTGCCGGAATTGAGGAAAAAAGGGATGAACTGACGGCTGGATTGACCCAGGATGTGGTTATTTATGCGATGAAAAAGGCAAGGGATACTGCCAAAAGGTTGGGCATGAATACAAACCTTGCCAGCCTGTTAAGCAAAACGACTGTTGATAAAAAACATCAAAATACTCGGCATTGTTCCTTTCCCTGGTTTTCTATGTACATTACGGTTGATGGTGAGGTAAAGCCATGCTGTATGTTCTGTTACATAGACACTGGTTTTGGCAATCTTTTGCAGGAAGATATTCACATGGTTTGGAATAGTGGCAGATACCAGGAGTTTCGGCAGGTAATAAAGCATGGGGGTTATCCGGATGCAAGGTGTCGGGAATGTATGCCGGAGGATGTGTTTTTCCTTGCAAGTGTATTTCGGCATATCTTGTAGGGACAGGGCTTGTCCCTGTCCGTCTGATCTTACAATTACGAGTAACTACTCAGCGAGGAGAATTTATCACAAAGATACAGAGAAGAATTAATCCGCAGATTACGCAGATGTTCTAATACAAAGAAAGACAACAAACAAAAAAATCGGGACGGTTCACTTTCATCGTTTTTCATATGATTCCTTTCGGGCAAGGAGACATCATCTACAGAATACAACCCCCTAACCCCCTTTTCTAAGGGGGAATATTGCACTCTCAACTAACCGCAAGCTTTCAAACA
>JAZDHC010000139.1:0-7439 GCA_043806395.1 Candidatus Desantisiibacteriota bacterium
TCACCTTTGTTTGAAAGCTTGCGGTTAGTTGAGAGTGCAATATTCCCCCTTAGAAAAGGGGGTTAGGGGGTTGTATTCTGTAGATGATGTCTCCTTGCCCGAAAGGAATCATATGAAAAACGATGAAAGTGAACCGTCCCAGAAAGCTTTTATTTACGATAGCTATGCCTGTCGCATTGGCAAAGGCACACACATGGGAATCCAACGGGTAAACCGTTTTATTAGGCAATGTTCGCAAAATTACAACAAAGATTGTTACATCCTGAAGCTCGTGTTGATCTCATTTACAGAGGAAGAATCACAAATGAGGAAACTCCTCTGGCAGGTGTAAGTACTAAGATGAACCATTGTCAGATTCTTCTCATTTACAATTATCTAACCGTAACTACTCAGCCATGCTACTTGTCAGCTAAGCATCTCGGTGACTCTTGGTATACAATTTATTTTTTCTCAAGCCTTTAATCAAGCAACAGTTTATTCGCAGTTATAACGGGAATTCCCTGTCCCTTGAAGTCAACATCGTCTGTTATCAATTTCAATCCTGATCTTTTACACTTCATTCTTGAGCCGGTGCTTTTTTCCACAAGAAGAGTAACGACTAACTCTTGTTAATCTCCCTGTATCCCCACTTGAGGATGAAGCACTACCTGAGAAAACTCCTTAACAATACAATCTGTAAACAGCAACAGATCATCAAGATGATGCTCTATCACCTGTTTCATCAACATGGTATCCAACTGCTGATACTCATGCACCAATGTATTACGGAAACCGACCATGCCCTCAAGTTTTCTTGCCAGCTCCAATGGAATAATTTTTGCTTTCGATAGCATGGTAAAACTCTCACGACTCTCTTTGGGCAGTCCCAATTTGCGTTTGCGAATGACATGATTAGCCAGATCAATAGCCTGCTCACAGGCACGATGGAGATTAGTGGCAATAGCATCCTGTTTCATATAGTCTTCCTCAAAAAGAAGCTCCGAAGGACGCATATAATAATCACGAATCTGCAGGATGCATCGCTCAATACTCTCTTTTTTGTTGAAAATAACATCATTCATACATTATAAAACCTCCCGCTTTTCATTGCTTCTTCAATGATTTCGCAACATTCTTCATTCAACTTCTGGTAATATGATAATGTTAGCATTTCAAATTCATCTGTTGCATAGTTGTCCGCACAGAAAATCCGGCGTTCTGCCATGGTAATTTCCTTTTGAAATACAGTGGAAACCTGACGAAGATTGATCAAATCTACCTCTTTACCAAGCAGCCGCTCAAGTGTCATGCATAGTTTGCTCATAGCGAAGCTACCTGCCTGCTTGGCTTCATCAGGTGGCAGCAGCACGGCAATATCCACATCACTCTCTGTCCACTCCTGCTCTGTGCCATAAGATCCAAAAAGATAAATAGCCTGCAAATTGGGACAGTGTGCAAGTATCGTCTGAATAATCTTACTGCATTCGTTCATACCGTTACCTCCACAATCTTCATCATGTTGCTGTCAAAGATGCGGCACATGCCAGTAGCAAGTGCAACACTTCTCTGTCAACTTGTTGACACTACACATATTGAAATTATTCGGAAACTTCAAAGGGTGTAATGGATTAGGGAAGGGGTTTTTAATTGCGATTAATTGACAGTCTGACAATAGTGTTGCACTTGCTAATGGCTAACAAGGCCCCGCATATTAGAAACCTTAGCTACGGTTTGAGCAAATTGCAAAATGGCAGAATAGAGGTTTTCAGGTTTACTATCTATATAAAGATTGCCATTATCTTCATAAACATGGTTTTCAGACAGTATTTTACTAAAAATACGCTCCTTATTTGTCGTATCGATATCAAAAGAATAGGACAGCCGCATAAGTGTCATACCATAATCACAAACACGGATATTTCCATTACCGTTTTTTGATTCCAGAAAAATGTCAATCATATCACCGTCTTCATGATAGAGCGGCACATAAAGCTGTATTACACCCGGGCGTTTCTCTTTGAAATCAATTCTGTTGTTAAATTGTGTTTTTAGAAGGTCAAGATAATTCATTATTCCCTCCTGTCCGAGGGAATAACTCCCAAATTGTCGATGGTTGTTTTGCAAAATACTTAGATGCATTTTTAACATTGATCCTTTTCAGGAAATGGGTTAATGCTTCTTCATATGAACCATAGCTCTCCGTCAATTCGGCATACTTTTCTGAAGAAACGCCTTTTTCTATATTCTCAGCCCTTGCTTCATGAATATGAAAACCGAAATGCGGATGAAGATCAGACAAATCATTCACATGCTCACCATGGGGACCATTGTAACGGAGAAGGACAAGACTTCCCAATTCGTCCTTTGGATACACAATCAGTCCAATGGAAAAGTTTTCGTGAAAACTTTCGTTTTTTCTCATGAATGCTGAATATCGCGTTTTGTCTATTATTGATTCCAATTCAAAGTCATTACGAAAGCTACCCTTTTCCAGCCTCATCTCCTTGTGTGGCGACTCTGTTATCTGTTTTGGACAGATAATCAATTCTTCGGGACGGTTCACCTTTGTTTGAAAGCTTGCGGTTAGTTGAGAGTGCAATATTCCCCCTTAGAAAAGGGGGTTAGGGGGTTGTATTCTTTAGATGATGTCACCTAGCCCGAAAGGAATCATATGAAAAACGATGAAAGTGAACCGTCCCAATTCTTCCAATTCCTGCTGTTTATAGACTTTCATATTATGTCACCTTTACGATTTTGACATGATTCAAAAATAGATAGCTATTTACCACAGAGACACAGAGAATTTCGGCATGGTTCAAATCAGGGTAACAAACTGAGTGAGCAAGTGGAAAAGAACACACCCCGTCCGCAGTAGCGTCCACCCCTCTCAAGAGGGGAATGTATTTCCCTAATTCCCCCTTAGAAAAGGGGGTTAGGGGGTTGTAATTATCTGTGCCTCTGTAACCATGTGGCGAACAGTTTTGAACCATGCCCAGATTAGGAAAGATAAGGGAAGCAAGACAATATGAGATTATTGATGTTGCGTTCTGTCTTTAATCTGCGTAATCTGCGTAATCTGCGGATAAATTCTTTATGAGAATGCCTCCCTAAAATTCCAACCTCTTTGTCTTTTTCTTTACACTTTTTGTGTATTGATCAATTATCCCTTTTATCTGACTGTCATCTGGAATATCTTTGACTAAGGGGATCATCTTGTTATCCATCTCCATGGTTATCATGTTAATGCTGAATACACCAACATATTGTCCTTTTTCTCCTGGATGCAGGATTATGGTTTTTCCTATCTGCACAGGGGTTCTCAATAATTCATGTGAATGCCCGCCAACAATTACGGCTATCCCTTTTACCTGTTTAGCCATCTCTTGATCCATTTTATATCCCATATGGGAAAGTACAACTATTAAATCAACCTGCTCCTCCTTTTTCAACATGGCAATAGAGGTTTTCAGAGCATTCATCGGATCATAAATATCCAGCTTTTCTATTTTATCCTTTGGGAAAAATGCAAAGGCATTATCCCCGATAACCCCAATAATTCCAACACGATATTTGCCAACTTGTTTGATTACAAAAGGGCAGGCAAGACGGATGCAGGAGTTATTGACACATAAACTCATATTTGTGGCAATAAATGGCAGTCCAGCCTTTTCTATATGCTGCTTGATAAAATCAGACCCAAGTATAAACTCTTGATCCCCTATCATTATTGCATCATATTTTAACAATTTCATAATCTTCAGGCAATATTTTGCTTGAAGCTCATACGGATCCTTTGGGAAAAAGTCGCCTGAATCTACAACTACAAGATTGCTTTTTTCCTTTCGTAGCTTTTTAAGGCAGGTAGCTCTTTTTGCTAATCCTCCAAACGGATTATCTGGACAATTGCATGATTTAAGATAGCCATCGGTATTACCAGTATAAACAATGGTAATACTTTGCTTTTCAATATCTTCTGCATAACATGTACTGACTTGCAGGAAGATGGGCATTATTATTAACATTAACAGGACTTTTTTCATTTCAAATTCCTTAAACATATAAATTCACCACAGAGAACACAGAGAAGAATCTATCCACAGATTACACAGATTACACAGATGTTCTGATAAAAGAAAGACAACAAGCAAAAAAATCTTAATCTGCGTAATCTGCGTAATCTGCGGATAATCTTAGTCTGATTCTGTGGATTCTTTTTCTTTCTCTGTGCCTCTGTGGTGAGTGGTTACATCTATTTTATCAAAGATTTCAGGATATGTCAATAATAATATTGACAATAAAAAGATTACATAGTATAATAAAATAGAATATCTTCGCTATCGCTGAATTAAAGGAGAAAAATGCAGATCAGATGAGAAGTGGATGACAGTGATTAATCTTGGGGTAGATCTCTTTGCCAGAAGTACATTCTATTTTACCCTTGATTGGAAACACTTTATGGGAGGAGACTTCCATGGATATGATACGGCTGTTACGGTATCGTCTGTAGGGGTTTCTGTTAATTGGTAATTGCAAGGTAGTGGAAGGCTACGCACACCATACAATAATACAAAGGAGGTGAGAAAAAATGAGGATTTTTGTGTTGTTTTGTTTGATGTTGATTCCATTTATGTTTAACGGTTGTGCTTCTAAATCAGGGTTGATTAAAAATGGTGAAATCAATCGGACGATTGTTCAGGAAGCAGTGGGTGAAGATGATATTACAGCACTTGGGATTGGTGCAGCTGACCCAAATATAGAGAATAAAACCCAACGGCTGGCAATGTCAAGAAGTGCTGCTATTGTGCAGGCACAGTATGAAATGCTTAGCATGATCAAGGGGGTAACCATTGAGGGTGGGATCACTGTAGAGAAGGCAATGGAGACAGATTCGCTGTTGGCCAGCAAGATTAATGCTTCCATTACAGGGGCAGAAATAGTTAAGGTAGAATGGACTGCTGATGACGGCTGTGTGGTTTCGTTGAAACTCCCAAAGAAGAGATTAAAAGCAATGGGATTGAAGATGATTAAGTGAGAGGGAAGAATGAGAAACTATTTATTTTACTCTTGTTTGATGGCTTATATGCTGCTTTTTTGTGGTTGTGCAACAACTAAGGAAGCGGTTGTTAAGCAAGCTGTGGTAACAGAGACAGTGGAAGCTGAAGGACAGTCACCAATTATCAATAATGATATGATTGGTGCAAAAAATGCAGCCCTTGCTGATGCACAAAGGGCTGCATTAGGGCTTGTTGTCGGGGTTTATGTAACTGGTGAAACCCTGGTATCTAAGGCAGTCCTGCTTGAAGAAAATATCCTGGGACAAACACAGGGGTATATCGAACGCTATGCAATCCTTAAGGAATATCGTGAGGAAGAGTTTTATAAGGTACGGATCAAGGCAGCAGTACGAAAAGAGGATCTGGCTAACAAGATTAATGATCTGCAGTTAGAGGAAAAACCTTCACCTGTTGTAGCTTTTTGGATTGACGAGTTCGTAGAGGATAAGCAGTCAGAGGAATCAATCGTGGAATCGCAATTGAGCCAGGGGTTTATTAATGCTGGCTTTCGTGTAAGCGACGATAAGACAAGGAAGATCTTTACTGCTTGTGAAGAGGCAGAAAAGCAGATTGAAAGGATTAATGCAGATATCCTTGTTTTGGGAAAGGCAGTAAGCCGATTTGTGACTGATAAGGATTTAGGCGGGCTAATCTCATATCGGGCAACAATTTCTCTAAAGATGATTAAGGCAAACAGCAAAGAGGTGATTGCCACGATTGATGAGGTTTGCGGCGGGGTGGATATAACCAATGACGCAGCAGCAAAGGCATCGTTAAAACGGGTTGTTGAGAAGATTGATAAGGATTTTGCGAAAAAGCTTTATGAAACATTGGAAAAGCAATTGAGCATTACCTTAAAGATCTCCGGGATAGCTGACCTCAATGAATTGAACCTGATTAACCGCTTAATCCGTTCGTTTCTGGAGGTAACTGATTGCCGGGTAATGAATTACTCTGGCAACTCAGCAGTTATCGAGATTACCTTAAAAAGGGGTAATGCACAGGATATTGCCCGTCGTTTGGAACAGATTAAGGAACAAAAAATTAGCGTGATTTCTGCCGGGCAGTATGATATTGAGGCGGTAAAGAAATGAGACTAAAGGGCACCTCTAAAAACCCACTGAAGCCGCGCTGGCTGCGTTGCAAAGTCGCTCAAAATGCTCATTTACCACATGTAAACTGTGCTTTTTCGCTTCTTTGCGCCTTGCCATCATCGACTTGATTGAGTTTTTAGAGGTGCCCTAAAGGGACGCAGATTTTCAGGATTATCTTGTAATCTGCGTCCAAAGAGAGATATGTCCACAGATTACACAGATTGAGGAGGCAAATTATGGCAATGTCATTAGTAAATAATAGAGAAGAAGAAGAACATATTCTTAGTATTTTGCCTATGTTGCTGAAAAAAAATAGGCAATTTCGTGGAGAACTTTATGGAATATTGACAGATACATTTGCAACAAAAGATGATTTAAGGCAAATATTGGAAGAGATGCGACTGTCCAGAGAAGAGACAAGCAAACGATTTGATACTATGCAACAAGATATGGATAGACGATTTGAGGCTGTGGATAAGCAATTTGATACCATGAACAAGCAATTTGATACTATGAACAAGCAATTTGAGGATCAAAAGGATTGGGTTGGCACAGTTGTAGGTGGTTTTCAGAGAAGGGCTGGTAGGAGTCTTGAAGATGCTGTTGCTGGGACTTTAAGAGTAGCATTAAAACGAAAGGATATTAAGCCTGAAAGTCTTAAACTACGAGAAAAAATATTGGATGATGAAGGATTAATTGGTCCAAAAGGGAGAAGCTATGAGATAGATTTGTATGGTTACAATGGGGAATCAATTGTTTTTGAGGTAAAATCTTATGCAGAGGAAGAAGATGTATTACGATTTAATGATAAGGCAGAATTAGCTAAACAGAAATTTGGACTTGTTAATCCAACAAAAGTGTTTGTTACCTTAGACAAAAGCAGGGATATGGTAAGAGCCTGCAAAGAGGTAGGGATAGAGATAGTGTAAGTCTCTGTAATTACTCAGCTACAAATGAATACAGAGATTTTTAGTCACGAATGATTTCGACAGGCTGTTACGAAACTAAAAAACAGAGGCAACATCATACCATATATGGGCATCATTGATAAAATGGGCACAATATATTGTATGCCTCTCATGCCGAAATCCTATTCCGTAACAGCCTGTCGACCTGTGCAAGCGGAACACCAGAACACAGAGGTTGTCATTCCTGCCCCCGTTTTCACGAGGGTAAACTCCAGCAGGAATCCAGAACCTATTGAAATTACTGTATTCCCGTTTTCACGGGAATGACAAATCGTTAGTAAATCAACAGAGTCACGAATGGACACGAATTTTTTATTTTCCAAATTCTCTTCTCATTTGTGTCA
>JAZDHC010000140.1:0-7061 GCA_043806395.1 Candidatus Desantisiibacteriota bacterium
ACCTTTGTTTGAAAGCTTGCGGTTAGTTGAGAGTGCAATATTCCCCCTTAGAAAAGGGGGTTAGGGGGTTGTATTCTGTAGATGATGTCCCCTTGCCCGAAAGGAATCATATGAAAAACGATGAAAGTGAACCGTCCCGAAAAAGATTGACACGACAATAGTATGCACACTCACATCCTCCCTATCTCCTCCATCAACACATCAACAATCCTTTCCTGCGGCACCTTATAAAGAGGCTCACCTTTCTTAAACAGAAGACCAACACCCTTGCCACAAGCTACCCCTATATCTGCCTCCGAAGCCTCACCAGGACCATTGACAACACAACCCATTACAGCTACGCGAAGGGGCTTTTTTATAATCCTTAGTTTATCTTCAAGGGAATGAACAATCTTTTGAAGGTCAACCTCGGTTCTGCCACAGGTAGGACAAGAGATAAGTTCAATCCCATGCCTTTGCAGATTCAAGGATTGAAGGATTTCATAGGCAGCATAGACCTCTTCCACCGGGTCAGCGGTAAGGGAAACCCTGACAGTATCCCCCAGCCCCATGGATAATAATATCCCTATGCCCACACCAGACCTGATACTCCCAGTCCGAATAGGTCCTGCCTCAGTGATGCCAATATGAAATGGATATGTGACCATTTGGGACATTAGTTTATACGATTCAATGGTTAGAGGGATATTGGATGCCTTAAGTGAGACAATGATATCAGTAAAATCACACTCCTCTAAAAGGCGTATATGCTCCATGGCTGAGTCCACAAGTGCCTGAGGGGTTATCTCGTGGAATCTTTTTCGATCCACAGAGC
The DNA here is from genome assembly GCA_043806395.1 of Candidatus Desantisiibacteriota bacterium. Lineage (GTDB taxonomy): Bacteria > UBA9089 > CG2-30-40-21 > CG2-30-40-21 > CG2-30-40-21 > CG2-30-40-21. Next base: position 815 of record JAZDHC010000140.1, read on the forward strand.
CGCTATTTACCCCAATACGAATAGGGATGTTAAATCTTTTAGCCTCTTGGCAGATAAGGCTGACCTTTTCCTTATCTTTAATATTCCCAGGGTTTAGCCTTAATTTATCCACCCCCTGGTTAATTGCCTCTAATGCTAATCGATAATCAAAATGAATATCAGCCACCAGAGGGATATTAATCTGACTGCGAATCTGCCCAAGGCATTTAGCAGCAAACATATCAGGCACAGCAACCCTGACAATGGAACATCCAGCATCTTCTAATTGTTTGATTTGAGAAACAGTGGCTGAAACATCCCGAGTATCTGTCTTGGTCATTGATTGAACAGATATAGGCTGGTTTCCACCGATAGTAAGATTGCTTACCTTTACAGGTGTAGAATTTCTGCGGGGGATACACATTGATTTGTCCTTGCCATTATTTTAGTACGCAGCATTTCATATCATTAGCCACTCTTTCAAAATCCTGATAATTATAAATATCCCTGTCCCTGTTTGTTGCACATTCAGTAGACATGGTTAAGAGGGAATGTCTTTCTTTATCCCGGAGGATATATCCCCGTTGCACATCATCCTTATGATAACAGGAATGGATGCGTCTATCAAACTCAGAGGTTATCTGTTTAGAAAGCATATCAACGGTATCAGGAGAGGTAATAACCACAAAATTATCTCCACCGATATGTCCAATAAAATCGTCCTCATTGCCAGAAGTCTTTATGACCTCTCGCAAGATTTCTGCAACTAATTTAAGCACCTCATCCCCATGAAGAAGTCCGTAAACATCATTAAATGCCTTGAAATTATCCAGATCAATTCGAATCATACCAAATTTTTTTGAGGAGTTATTTATTCGATTAAGGATATCTGATTCAATACATGTCGTTCCTGCCAATCCGGTTAATGGATTTACATCCTTTTCATGATCAATCCGTCTTAAATGAGCATTAATCCTAGCTACAAGTTCGCGAAGGTTAAAAGGCTTTGGAAGATAATCATCCGCACCACTTTCCAGAATAGCTATTTCATCATCAATGCTTCCAGCTGTAGAGATAACAATAATAGGGATATTGGCTGTTCTTGGATCACGGCTCAATCTGCGGCATAACGAATGACTATCCATATCTGGAAGAAAGACATCTAAGATAACCAGATTAGGCTTAATTTCATATATTTTTTGTAGAGCAGATTCACCAGTTTGAGAGGTCATTGCCTCAAATCCTTCCATTTCAAGAGAGCCTTTAATCGCTCCTGCTGTCCATGGTTCATCATCAACAATCAATATTTTTTTAGATTTAATATTTTTGCGGGATACAGACTTAAACAGATTTCTTTCTTCAGCAATAGCACCAGAAAAGGCATCTATTACCCTTAAATCAAAATCTCTCCCTGCACCTAACCGTAATTCACTCAAGGCACCATCAAAAGATAGGGGTTCCCTGTAAGGTCGCGATGAAACCATAGCACCAAAGGCGTCAACTACCTTTATAATTCTTGCCCCGATAGGGATGTCTTCCCCTTTCAAGCCATCTGGATACCCTTTGCCATCTAAAGATTCATGATGATGCCGCACACATTTTAATATTTCATCAGGCAATCCAACATCAGATAAGATTTTTTCACCAACAATCGAATGCGACTGAATAGTTTTTACCTCTCCTTCTGTCAATTTTCCTGGTTTTTTCAATATTTCTTCATTAATATAGAGTTTTCCGACATCATAAATAAAGGCAGCAATCTGCAATGCTCTTGTCTGAGCGTGTGATAAGCCTAATTCATTAGCAATAGCAGCCACATAAACAGACTTTTTCTCTGAATGTCCAGAAATGTAGGCATCCTTTTCCTCTACCATTTTACTCAATGAATTAGCTATTTTGTATGCTTCTTCAAAAACATCATTATCTCCATATGCAGCAAGGGTTTTCATCATAGGTTGGACAAGATTTTTTATCTTTGTATTAATATTATCATGATTTGCAATAGCAGGTATTTCATAAAGAGAGGAAAGAATCTTTAGCTTGGAAGTAATTTCTAAGTTGTCAGGGTCAATATCTAATAATTGCCTTAATATTTTTTCTGCCAGAGGAAGATAATCTTTATTATCTTTTGTTTTTTCAAAATAAATTTCAGCTAAAAGAATGCAACTTTCTTTTTTTTCTGGATAGATACTGATAGCTTTCTTTAGAGACAGGATAGCCTCATTTATCTTGCCTTGTTGATAAAGCTTTACGGCAGAATCATGATATGCCTGACTTTCCTGATCATTTAAGAACCGTTCAACCTCACCCTTCTTGAATCTCCAGCCCTTTCCAATCTTAATCCCTCGAATCTTTCCAGACTCAACCCATCTATATACTGTCAGGAGTTTAAGCCGAAGAATCTTGGATATGTCTTCTATGGTCAAAAGATCTTCCATTATGCCCCCCATTTAATAGTTGTCAGCTGCATCAGATTACCTACCTCAAACTATTACATATAGTATACCTTATTTTATCTTTTTTGTCAATATATAAAACACACCAAAAGGCAAGGGCAATTAATTGCCATTGCCTTTTTGAGCCAGAGAGGGCAGGTGCAAGACCTGCCACTACACATCATTATCGTCTACTTCTCTTTTTTGCTTTAGCCCCTATCAGACCTACAAGCCCACTTCCCAGAAGAATAAGTGTACATGGCTCTGGAACCGCATTCGCTTTAGTAGAATAGGTAATATCCCACTTAGGAGCATACTTCTGTCCATAGCAACTATTATCACTGGAAACAAAATTTGCGTATCCGGATGGACCACCCTTTTCCTCCATTAAGAGCAAGCCATAATTTTTGCTCGTTTCACTCGTCCATTGCTGAACCATTTCGGTGATGTCCCAGCTATACCATTGTTGTTTGCCATTAACAGTAGTTATGTCATATACATCCGAGGCATATGCCCCACCGCTCCATGCAACACCATATCCATTATCAAAATACGAAGCCTTTGACTCATTCCAATCCTCTGTCAGTCTGTAAGCACCAACCGGAAGATTGTATCTATTTCCACAGACTCGATACATACTCAGGGTTGCCTTTTCAATCTTTGCCTCTTTGGAAATACTAACAGCTGTCGGCTCATATTTGAGCAATCCCCTTCGATCCATGCAACTATCTGTTCCTATCTGGATATACCCATAACTGCCATATGTCGTATTCCCCTTGCTCATTATCGTGGTATCAATACCACCTGTTGAATTTGGTTGATAGGTAATACTCTCAGCTTCGGCTAAAGAAACAAGAGCCATTCCAATTAAAACACTTACAGCTAATTTTAACATATTCTCTCTACCTCCTTGAATAATTTTCCTTCCCAATAGAATGTGAAGTTTTTTGCCTTGATTATAAAGTATGTCTCCAAAATAATACTCTCGAAACAGTATCTTAAGTATTACAAAAAAGATGAGCTTTATATCATGCCCAAACGAGGGCTTATTTGCGTATTTCAAATCCCAGAACACCTTCTCATGCACAGTAACATCAACAGCATCATCTGAAAAACCATATTGGATCTCAGATGGGCCAAAGAGTCCTGGCTTTACATGCAATCTTTTCCCTTGAAGGACTTCATGCTTCTCCACATCAAAGGGTCTCTCAGGTCTTGGTCCAACCACGCTCATATGTCCCATTAACACATTAATAAACTGTGGAATTTCATCCAATCCAAACCTTCTCAGTAAACTACCCAAAGGTATTATTCTTGGATCATTAGTCGTAACATCCACCGGACCCGTATGCTTTTCTGCATCATTAACCATGGTACGAAATTTATAGATATGAAACACCTCCCCTCTTTTCCCCACCCGTTCCTGTTTATAAAACACAGGACCTGACGATACTATTTTTATCAAAATGGGGATAATAATAAAAAATGGGAACGCAATCAACAAACCAGTAACAGCAATAACAACATCCAATCCTCTTTTTCCTTTTTTCAAGTAAAATCCCTTTTCCATTTTCTCCTCCTTGATTTATTCTTTTGGTCTTAATTAATATATACCACATTTTTTGGGTTTTGTCAATATTATTCTTATCTTTTCTTGCGTTTTCTGATATATCTTTATCGATATCCCTTCATAATTCCCTTCTGACTCATTGATTGTTGGCATTTGAACCTGCCATTTTTTTTTATTTTTCTTCCAGTAGCTTTTTGATTGACATATCTGCTTGTCGTATGTTATAATTATTAATGTTTACCATTTTACCTTGAGAAGGAGTAATACATTATGAACAAAGGATTTGCTTTGCAAGTAACAGAAAAAAGCCATGAAAATGTAAATAAGTGTCTTCAATGTCTGAAATGTACCTCAGGCTGTCCCATTGCTTCATGGATGGATTACAGACCAAACCAGATTAATCGTATGATCCAGATGGGAGACAAGGATAAGGTGCTTGGCTCATCTACTATCTGGCTGTGCGTGGGATGTCAGACTTGTGTTACTCGGTGTCCGATGAAGATAAATATTCCGCATCTTATGGATTCGTTGCGGGAGATAGCAGTGAAAGAAAAAGTATCCAAAGAGCCAAATATCACGATATTTCATCAACTGTTTCTTAATAGTGTTAAAAGATGGGGCAGGGTGCATGAATTGGAGTTGATTGGGTTGTATAAGCTAAAGAGCAGACAGTTTTTTCAGGATATGGAGCTGGGGAAGCAGATGTTTCTGAAGGGTAAACTTGCCCTTTTGCCGTCTTGTGTTCGGGATAAAAAAGGGATGGGGAAGATTTTTAAGAGGGCGGGGAAATATAATGGATGAGGTAGGTTATTTATGACGATTCAAACGGTTCGAACAATTCAAACAGTAGTTGACCGTTGGGTAAAGCAGGCTCTTCATGACCTTGAGAGTGCCAAAAAGAATATGGAGATTGGGGTTTATGATGTTTGTCTGGTTCTTTGTGAACAGGCAGCGGAGAAAATGCTGAAGGCATTGTACATCAAAACAACTGGCAAAGAATTTCCTCCCAAGATTCACTCGTTAGAAAAACTTATGGCTCTTGTGGGAATGCAAGATGAACTGTGTGAAATGATACTTGAGCTTGATGATTATTACTGTGCTCTGAGATATCCAGATATAGCCGAAGAAATGCCTTATGAACTTTGTAATAAGGATGATGCCAATGATGGAGTTGAAAAGGCTGAAGAGATTATTAACATAGTTAGCGAAAGAATTTTAACGATAGGTGGTTAAGATGATAAAAAAAATTAGTGATAAGAAAGTTAACTATTTGATAGATCATTATCTGGATAAGATAAATGAAGTTTATAAACCAGAAGAAATTTGGCTCTGGGGTTCACGAGTTTATGGAACTCCTCATGAATATAGTGATATTGACATGGTAGTTGTCTCTAATGGATTTGCTCATGTCAGGTTTATCAAAAGAAGATCTACCTTTATTAAGGCTATTGGATTATTAAAGGATAAGAATGCCGAGGTGGTTGATGCCCTCTGTTATACCCCGCAAGAATTTGAGCGAAAGAAGCAAGAGATAGGCGTGATAAGGGAAGCGGTTGAAAAAGGGATACGGTTGGTATAAGGAGGCATTACAATGAAAGCTTTGAAAGCAATAAGGAAAGGCTCATTAGCTTTGGTCTGTCTGTTTGTTTTTGTTGTCTGTGGATGCTCAGCAGGCAATAAGGAGGAACTTTTAGATGTGGCTGAAAAAGGTGACATCTCAACTGTCAAGGCACTCCTTGCTAAAGGTGCTGAGGTGAATGCGAAAAATAATGATGGCTTAACTGCCTTGATGGTGGCATCTGCGAATGGTCATATTGAGGTTGTCAAAGCACTCAAGCGAGCTAGAGCAAAAAAGTGATAACATTTAACATTAAACTATTGACTATAAATTGTCAACCATAAATTTTGGGCATAATTAAAAGAGGGAATAACAACCCCCTAACCCCCTTTTCTAAGGGGGAATTTCATCCCCCAATCCTGCATGGGGGGACAAGAGTTGTAGGGGCAGACCTGTGTGTCTGTCCTCTGTCCTTTACTCTCTTTTGAACCATGCCCAAATAACTCTACATTTTATATAGGGGTGTAAAAAATGAAATTTTCATATTATCCAGGATGTTCTCTTCATTCTACAGGCAAGGAGTATGGTGAGTCAACAGAGATTGTGTGTCAGGCATTGGGCATAGAGCTTGTGGAAATACCGGACTGGAATTGTTGTGGTGCCAGTGCCGGTCATAGTCTGAATCATGATCTGGCTGTTCAGCTT